>SKOF01000475.1 GCA_007120155.1 Thioalkalivibrio sp.
CACCCGCCTCCTGGGCGATGTCCAGGGCGTCGCGCCAGCGAACCTGCCGGGGATGACGCGCCGCATGAACCAGGGCGGCGGTGGCCTCGCCGATGAACGCCACCTGCTGGTGGAGGTGAAGGCCCAGTTCATAGAGTCCATTGGCCAGACGCCGGCGCAATCCTGGGCGTACGGGCCGGGACGCCTCGAATCCGTCAGCGAAATCCTGCGCCTGAAACGGCGCAAGCATGCGTTGCACGGGCTCCGGCGTCTCACCCAGACTCACGCCGGCCTCCGGGGAACGCGGTTGACGCAACAGGTCGATCAGCAGCGCGACACCGGCGCCGTCACAGTACTCCACCTCGGCGGTATCGATGCGCACGGGGCGCCTGGTATGCGCGCCCAAACCGTTGAGCGCTTCGTTCCAGATATCGGACACGGTGTGGGCATCCAGCCGCCCGCCCAGGCGCAGCGTCATCCCGGCACCGGATTCTTCCCAAGAAAGTCGGGCTTGCGAGGTGACCAAGCGTCGTGCCCTCCGGCAATGGTCGCGGACACAGGCGCGTGCCCCGTGAAATCACGTGTGACGTTGAAACCTCCCGACAAACTTGCCACACTTGGCCCCGCTTTTCATCCCGCGCGCATCGTCCCCGACACCCATGAGCCGGACACTCTCCGTAAAGCGATTCACCGGAGCACAGGTATACGGGCATCTGCCGGAGCTGGCCCGCCTGCGCATCACCGTGTTTCGTGAATTCCCCTACCTCTACGACGGCGACTCCGCCTATGAGGAACGCTATCTGAGAACCTACACGGACTCGGCCGACAGTGTCATGGTGCTGGTATTCGACGGAGCGCGCATCGTCGGCGCCTCCACGGGTCTGCCGCTGGCGGACGAAACGTACAACGTGATCGCACCCTTTCGCGAGCAAGCCATAGACGTGGATCGCATCTTCTATTTCGGGGAATCCGTGCTGCTCCCGGAATACCGGGGTCGCGGCCTCGGGGTGCGTTTCTTTCACGAGCGGGAAGATCATGCACGCTCCCTGGGCCGGTTCGATCTTACCTGCTTCTGCGCCGTGGACCGCCCCCTTGACCATCCCCGCCGCCCGGCCGGCTACCAGCCCCTGGACCGCTTCTGGGAGAAACGCGGCTACCGCCGCCAGCCGGCCCTCAAGGCCAGTTTTTCCTGGCAGGATCTGGACGAAGACCGGGAATCGCCCAAGTCCATGACCTTCTGGATGAAGCGACTTCGGGACTGAAGTGGGGCTTCATGCCGCGCAATGCTCCGGGGCCATTGCCGCACTCCATAACCCCATGATGTCCGTGTTTGCCGCAGGGGGACCCCGCTGGTATCTTCAATGAACATCACTGGAATTCCCCTGTCTGCACCGGCCGTCGTCGGCCGGAAACCGGAAAAACCCATGCCTCTTCTGCCCCTGCCCCAAATTTCCGGAAGCCCGTCGATCTTCCGGCAGGTCATGGACCAGGTGGGCGGCGTCATCCTGGGCAAGCCGCACCCGATCAGGCTGGCCCTGGCGTGCCTGCTGGCCCGGGGGCATCTGTTGCTTGAGGATCAGCCGGGGGTGGGCAAGACCACCCTGGCCCACGCGCTGGCCCGCACCCTCGGACTCCAGTTCCAGCGCATCCAGTTCACCAGTGATCTGCTGCCCGCGGACATCGTGGGGGTATCCGTGTTCAACGGGGGAGGCAAGGGATTCGAGTTCCACCCGGGGCCGGTTTTCACCCAGATGCTGCTGGCAGACGAGATCAACCGCGCACCGCCCAAGTCCCAGAGTGCCCTGCTGGAGGCCATGGAGGAACAGCAGGTGACGGTGGAAGGCGTGACCCGATCGCTGCCCGATCCCTTCTTCGTGATCGCCACTCAGAATCCCCGCGAACAGGCCGGCACCTTTCCGCTGCCTGAATCCCAGCTGGATCGATTTCTCATGCGCATTCATCTCGGGTACCCCGATGCCGCCGCCGAACGAGCATTGCTGCAGGGCCGGGACCGTCGCGACCTGATCGCAGAGCTGCCCGCTCTGCTGGATGCCGAGGCCCTGCTCGCCTTGCAGCATCAGGTGGATCAGCTGCATGTCTCCGAGGCACTGGTCGACTACCTGCAGCGTCTGATCGCCCATACCCGCGATCCGCATCACTATGCCCGGGGCCTGTCCCCCAGGGCCGCCCTGGGACTGCTTGCCGCCGCCCGGGCATGGGCCGCCCTGGACGGCCGCGACCACGTCATCCCCGAGGACCTCCAGACCATCCTGCCGCCGGTGGCCGGTCACCGGCTCGCGCCCGCGGAAGGGACCGGTATGAGCCCTGACCGGCTCACACGCCAGCTCATCGAGGCGGTGGCCATTCCGTGAGGCGAAGAACGATTCATGAAGTGGCACTCCTCCGCGCAGATGCTCGAACCCGCCATTCGCTGGCTGACCCGCCGGGAGCATCCGGCCGGGCGCGAGGTGACCCTGCACCGCAGGCGGATCTATATCCTCCCGACCCGCGCGGGTTACGTGTACGGAATGATGCTTGTCATCATGCTGCTGGGGGCCGTCAATTACACCAACAGCATGGCCTTTCTGCTCACCTTCCTCCTGGTGGGCCTGGGCGCCAACGGCATCTGGCATACGCACCGCAACCTCCTGGGCCTGCGGGTGATCCGCCTGCCCGCGAAACCGGTGTTCGCGGGTGAGTCGGCGCACTGCCTGTACCGCATCGAGAACCCCGGCCACGTTCCACGCCGCGCCCTGATGCTGCATCGGGGCCCGTCGGGCGGTGAACCCGTCGCCGTGGAGGCCCGCAGCGGGACCATCGCCCGGCTGAGTCTGCCCGCCGAACGCCGGGGTCACCTGCGCCCCGGCCGTTTCAGCATATCCACCGTCTATCCGCTGGGCCTGTTCAGGGCCTGGTCATGGATCGAGTTCGATGAGGCCGTCACGGTCTATCCGAGGCCCGTGCCGGCGAACGCCACCCCGCCCCGGCCGAGTGGGGACAAGGACACGGGTGTCACCAGACCCCTTGAAGGTGACGAGTTCGCGGGCCTGCGTGAATACCAGCGCGGGGATTCCCCCCGACAAGTGGACTGGAAGGCACTCGCCCGCACCGGCGACCTGTACACGCGCAACTTCGAGGTGCAGCGCGGCGGCAACATCTGGCTGGACTGGGACGCCCTGCCGGCCACTGATACGGAAACGCGCCTTTCCATGCTGTGTTACCAGGTCCTCAAGGCCCATGAACGGGGTCTGTGTTACGGCCTGCGCCTGCCCGGCATTGCGTTCGAACCCGACCGGGGGGCGGAGCACCGCAGTCGCTGTCTCACCGCGCTGGCCCATTTCGGACATCCGGCGTGAACCGGGTCAGACACACCGCGGAACCCGGGGTGGGCGAAGGGCCCATGAACTGGCTTGTGGCCGCCCTGGTCGTCCTGCTGGCACCCCATTTTCTGACACAGCCGACCTGGGTGGTAGGTCTCGCCCTCCTGGCGGTCGCATGGCGCTTTCTTGCCGTAAGGCGCTCCGTTCCCCTGCCCGGGCGCTGGTCGCTGGCAGCACTGGCCTTCATGGCCACGGCCGGCGTGATCGCCACCCATGGCACCGTTCTGGGACGCGACGCGGGGGTCTCCCTGCTGCTGATCATGACGGGTTTGAAAGTGCTCGAGACCCGCAATCAGCGGGACGCCATGCTCACCATATTCCTCGGCTACTTCGTGGTGGTGACCCATTTCCTGTACAGCCAGGAGATCCCGATGGTCGCCTACATGGTGGTGGCCATGCTGCTCACCACCATGGTGCTGATCCGTCTCAATGCCCCCGGACCGCCCCCGGGACTTCGCGAACAGGCGGGCCTTGCGGGCCGCATGCTCCTGCAGGCACTGCCGGTGATGCTGATCCTGTTTCTGCTGTTTCCCCGCCTCCCCGGACCCCTGTGGGGCGTACCGCAGGACGAGCCGACTGCCCGGACAGGGCTGTCCGACAGCATGTCCCCCGGATCCATCAGTGACCTGCTCCAGTCCGACGCCCCGGCCCTGCGCGCGCGCTTCCCCGACGGCCCGCCCCCGGCGGCATTGCGCTACTGGCGCGGGCCGGTCTTCAGCGACTACGACGGCCGCACCTGGCGCGCCGGGCAGGCGTTCATGCCGGCGACCGACCCGGATCCGTCGGATGCCGTGGGCGAGATTCAGTACTCGGTGCGGCTGGAACCCCACCGCCACCGGTGGCTTCTGGCGCTGGACCCGCCGGCATCGGCACCGGAAGGCAGGCGGCTCAACGCGGACTACGTGCTGTTCTCCCCGCGCCCGGTTCACCGTGTGGAAACCTACGACCTGACCACCGTGCCCGGGGCCGCCCTGGAGGTCGAACTCAGCGCGGAGCGCCGCCAACAGGCGCTGCACATTCCCGATACCGCGGGTCCGCGTGCCCGTGAACTGGCCGCGCGATGGGCGGACAACGGGACCGCCCCGGAAGACATCGTTGAACAGGCCATGCGGTACTTCAACGAGGAACCATTTCATTACACACTTTCGCCGCCCCACCTTCCCGCCGACCCGGTGGACGGGTTCCTGTTCGACACCCGGGCCGGGTTCTGCGAACACTATGCGGGAAGTTTCGTGTTTCTCATGCGTGCCGCGGGCGTCCCCGCGCGGGTGGTCACAGGCTACCAGGGCGGTGAATGGAATCGGGCGGGGGGCTATCTGCTGGTACGGCAATCCGACGCCCACGCCTGGGCCGAGGTCTGGCTGGAAGACCGGGGCTGGGTACGGGTGGATCCCACCGGCGCGGTGGCGCCCGAGCGCATCGAACTGGGCATCCGCGCCGCCCTGAGTCACGAGGAAAACCTTCCCGCCTTTCTGCGCCGAGGCGACAGTTTCAGTGGCCTGGCGGCCCTCAGGATACAGTGGGAGTACTGGCGGGAAACTACTGCCTATTACTGGAACGGCTGGGTGCTGGGTTTTGGACCCGAGCGGCAGCGGGAACTGCTGGCAAGACTGGGGCTCGGGGGCCTGGACTGGCGCGGTACCGTGGCGCTCATGGCGGGCCTGCTGGTGCTGGTGGCCGCGGTCTTTTCCCTGGCCTTTCTCTGGCACAACAGGCGCCCCGAACGGGATCCCCTGGCCCGGCTGTACCGACGATTCACGAAGCGCATGGCGAGGCTGGGCACACCGCCCCTGCCCCATGAAGGCCCCCGGGACTTCGCCGACCGGATCGCCCGGGAGCGGCCGGAACTGCATGAATCCGTGGCGCACTTCACCCGCATCTACGAGGCCCTGCGCTACGGCCCTGACCCGGACCCCGACCTGTTCCGGATTCTGCGGACCCGGCTTCGCGCCCTGCCCTGAGAAGCGCCTTTCCGTGAACAGGCGTCATAAACCGGAACGCCGCGCCAAGGCCGGATTGGTTCCTTCAACGTGAAGTGTCCTCGGCGTTCGTTGCGGTCCAGCCCACGGTTCCGGCTCGCATCCCTTCCTTTCCTGCAGGCGAAAAAAATGGCAGGGAATAAGCCCTGCCACTTGAGACCTGCGGTCTGCCGGTGGATCTGATCAGGCGCTCTGTCTGGCAGGTGTCTCCTCGTCGCCGGTCTTCTTCCTGAAGTCCGCAATGGCCGCCTTGATGGCGTCCTCGGCCAGCACCGAACAGTGAATCTTCACCGGCGGCAACGCC
>SKOF01000426.1 GCA_007120155.1 Thioalkalivibrio sp.
CCGAAAATAAAACTATGGGGAAAAGGGGACCAAAGCCAGTCAGGATTGACTGGACTGAATTTGCCAAACTTGCGTCATATCAATGTACGCAACTCGAAATTGCCGATTGGTTTGGCGTTGATGTGACTACTCTGGAAAATGCGTGTGAGAGGGATCACGGCGTCAAACTTTCCGTATTATGGGACAAAAAGAAAGGGCTGATGAGGACTAGGCTCAGAAAGATCCAATGGGGGCTGGCTGAGTCAGGCTCCACGGCAATGGCTATTTTCCTAGGAAAACACTTGCTGGGACAAAGTGATCAGCCAGTCGATCAAGCCATAATGGGAGCAATTCAAAAGGCTGGGATGACCAAAGATGAGGCCATTGAGTTGCTTTTGTCCCAGGCTGATCAAAAATCCTCAAGGGCCAAAAAGAGTTTCAAGGATTTTTGCGCCGCCGCTGGCTATCCAGAGCCCTTTGAAAAGCAAATTGAAATGATGCAATTTGGCATTGAGGAGTCAGTGCCCAGGCTTTTGCTGGGAGCCAGGGGCTATGGAAAAACTGATTATGTTGTCATTCTCGGCCTGGCCTATGAGATTTATTTCGATCCCCTGGGCTCAAAAACTCTCATTGTGACCAAATCAAAAGAAAGAAACGCCGCCATGCTGAGAGAGATCCAACACGCTTGCGAGAGAAACGGCGTGGTTTTCGAGAAAGCCAACTCCACTCACTTGAGAGTTGAGGGGCTCCAGGGAAAGGATCATTCGGTGTCATGTGTCACAATTAAAACAGTCACCTTGAGGGGACGACATCCCAAAAGAGTGGTTATGGATGATCCAGTCACTGAGGATGATGTCTCTGAGGCGACTCGCAGTCATGTGGAGCGTGTCTACAATGAGATCAATAAACTATGCTCTGATGTGTTGATCATCGGTCAGCCAGCCCACAAGTATGATCTATATGCGAAACTGAGGCCCTTGCTCAAAAAGCTAGAAGTCCCTCACGGCTCAATCCCTGAACTGGACCATGATCTTGAGGCCCAAAGAGCCGCTGGAGTGAGTGAGGCCTCAATCCAAGCCAGTTATTTCCTCAATGTGGTTTCAGAGTCATCCAGTCCCTTTGAAAATATCAAATACCTGGACAAGTTTCCAACTGGGGAGTCAGCCGTGGCGTTTATTGATCCAAGCCATGAGGGTGGGGACTTCACTGCCTTATCAATCATCAAGGCCCACTTCAATGGCGTGGCCGTGGTCGGCTTTGTCTGGAAAAAGGCTTGGAACCATTGTTTGGACGATATGGTCAAGCGCATGACGCAATTCAATGTGAAAAGAATGGCTTTTGAGACCAATGCGCTAGGGGATCAGCCAGTCATCATGCTGAGGCAACTTTTCAAAGGGGGAGTTGTGGGGAGAAAATCGACCAATAATAAGCATTCAAGGATCATGGCGGCTGGAGCATATGCTCATTTAATCCACTTGAGCCGTGAGTCAGACAAGGGCTATGTTGATCAGGTCACTCAGTACGAGTACAAAGCAAAAAATGACGATGCTCCAGACTCACTTGCAACTGGACTGGAATGGATCGGTCTTATAAGGGGGAAATAAATGAGCCTTTCAACTTGGTTTGGTTTCAAAGTTTCAAATATCAATAACGACGAATTGCCAGAGATTTTTCCGATGGCCATCAGGCGAGAGGATTTTGTCAGAACTGATGTCATTGGCATTTATAAGAAAATCCTCACTGATGTTGTGGAGAGAGTTTCAGGGCTCAATGATGAGCAATCCGAGTTGCTTTGGGACAATTGCTTGCAGTCAGCCAGTGACGATGGCCTTTTGTCCATGCTGGCTCAAGCAATGACTGACAAAACTGACCTGTTTTTGATTTATGACTCAGCCATTGGACTGATCAGGAAAGCCACTCAAGCAGAGGAAAGCCAAATCCGCTCAGACTATGAAACAAAGAGTGAAAGTCCCCTGGGCATTTATGTCAGTTTCAAAAAATACCATCGCACTGATATGATCCGGCTCTACTCAGCCCTTGAGTATTGCACTGTTTCTGCACTCAACAAATCTATGAACTTGTCCAAGGCCATTCAGTTCAAGATGAAAGACTTGAGGGGCTCAGTTGGGCTCAATGACGCTGATGAGGTCAAAGCCCAGGCCGTGAAAATTGCCAAAGGCCTGGCCAATGGCCTTGATGTCTTGCTTGATCAAGGGGATGTCATTGAAAATGCCAGCCCTGACCTCACATCAGTTCAATCTGCCATTGATTTTCTCGACTCCAAGCGGTCATTTTATTTGGGGCTCCCCAAAAGTTATATAAATGGGGAGTTGACTGGCGGCATTGGGACGACTGGGGAGAGTGACACGAAAGCAACAGAGAGAGGGCTCAAGCATTATTATTTTTCAGTGATCAAGCCAGTGCTTGAGGCCATTTTCCAAGTGAAACTCAGTTATAAGTCCCAGGATTTCAGGCAAATCAACCAAGCACTTGAGGCCATCAGGACTTTTGAACTTGTGGGAGAGGATTTGGTTGATCAATGGCAAAAGAAAAGAATTGTGTCTGGGCTGTTGGATTTGGAAATTGAGGGGGAGAAAGTCGATTGATCAAGTATGATCCAAGCCAACTTTTGAGGCGCATTGCTCCCCAGGGGAAAATCAAAAAGTTGATTTCCCAAAGGCTGACTTTGAAAAAAGCGGCATTGGCTTTTCTGAATGACCTGGACTTTGTCGACAAAAAGGAAATCACTCGCCTCATTCTCAAGGTCTTGAAAAACTATGAGGAAAGAATTGAGGATGAGCCCGGCCTGAAAAAGAAACTCCTCAAAAGCCCTGACCTGTTGATCCAAAGGCTCCAGTCAGCCATAGTGACTCAAGTGACTGAGGAAATCCGGGAAAAATATCATGGGGAGTTTTATATATGGCTCCCCAGTGACGCTAATGAGCCCGATCCAGAGCATCAACTCAAGTATGGGAAAAAGTACCAAGTGGGAGTTGGCGAAATGCCAGGGGACCGCTGGGGATGTCGTTGTGGGATGGAAATTTTGGTTGATGAGAAACAATTGAAGTTATAACAACAACAAAGGGGAGTGAAATGGATCCAGAGAAAACCGAAAACAAGGAAAGCCAGACTGATTTGGCAAAGCAAAACTCTGACTTGATGGCCAGGATTGAGGCCCTTGAGAAAAGGCTGGCTGACTCTGGGGAAAAGCCCCAGGAAAAGCCCCAGGACCAAGACCTGGCTCAAAAAGCGGAGCAACAAAGGGCTGAGGGCCAAAAGAAAGCCCAGGACGAGAAAGCACTTGAGGCGGCGTTGAAGTTTTCACTCAACTCTGAGCAATGGCTCAAGTCCAATCAAAGTCTGTTGCCAGAGGAAATTCAGGATATTTTCACGGCCGCTGAAAAGGAAAACTTTGATAATGCCGTTGAAAAGGACCAAGCAATCAAGTCTGGGATCATTCAATCGTTTTTCAAGGTCCAGGCCAACATGGACTTATTGACTCAGGGCCAAAAAACAACGCTTGAGAATTTCCTGAAACTGACGAAAAATGGAAAGCAAGAGAAAGCGGCTGAAGTTTTCGATATGATTTTTGAGCCAGCACTTGAGAGTGCCCGGCGAGAAAAGAAAGCCAAAGCCCTGGCCCTTGGTCATACTCCAGAGGGGGGATGGCAAGAGGCATACAAAAATAAACTGATGGACTTAAGCAAAAAACACTATTTGAGGGAGCAAAAATAAATGGGACATGACGCAACAAAAGTATTGATGGGAGCAACTCAATCCTCAGTGAAAGATGTTGACTCCAGACATGGGGAAATTGCGGCTGGCACTATTGTCAGGCTGAAAAACGATGGCACTTTGAGCGTTGCCTCAGCTGATGGATTGCCTCTGGGCATTTCGCTGGGAAAAGACTTGTCTGACACTGCCAGGACTGCAATCGCCCGGCGTGGATTGCGAGTGCCAGTGCTGTTGACAGCCGCTTTTGAGCCCGCAATTGGAGCCCAGGTCCATATTTCCAACACAACCGGACTGGCCATTGCCGCTGGGGCTGGAGCGACTGGCATGAATGCGGTTTATGTGACCGGAAAAATGACTGGAGTGAGTGAGGCTGGCACTGCTGTTGATGTTGCCCTCATTGATTTCCCCGGCGGCTTATAATGGCCAGGAAAAAGAAAGTTGAGGATGACTCCCCGGAAATTGAGGAGTCAGAACTAGTGGAAAAAAAAGAAAGTCTGGAGCCCGAAAAAGAGCCCCAGGCTCAGAGTCAGGATCATCCGAAATTCGCAAAATTTGAGAAAGGGAAATAACAAATGACCAATAAAATCGTACTCAGGGCTATTGAGCAGTTCATGGCCGATTATGTCCCAGTTTATCAGCCTCTGTATCCGCTTTTCCTGGGAAAGTCCCAGTCCTATGCCAACGAAGTTGGAAAAATTGATTTCCGCAGAGTTGAGACTGTTGGGGACATCAGGGCAAAGCACATTACGCCGAAAGACAATGAGATAAAGCAAATCGCCGTTTCTGAGGGCAAAAAGGTTTTCAAAAAGTATTTTCTGGCAAAGCAATATGTCAACAGCACTATTCAAGACCAGCAAGGTCTTGAGGAAATCGTGGCTCAAGTCCTGGACGAACATCATAAACAGGCTGATGAGTTGTTGCTTTTCGGTGAAGGCACTTCAGCCTCAACCATGGTCAACAACGGCCTTTATTGGTCCAATGATCCCAATTATGTTTTGGAGTCATCCGCTGAAGTTGCGGCCGGGACTGATCACTTGATTGATTTGCAAAAGAAAGTTGCCAAGACCGCCGCTGACGCTGATCTTGTGGCTGGCCGAAAACTCGTGGTTTTTTATGGATCAGACATTTTGGAGCAATATGATGGCGTGTACGCAAGTCATCCAGTCCCTTTCAAGAGAGTACTGGCTGAGGTTTTGGGCCCCGAGTACTCTTTTGCCAAAATGCCAAAGCCTGTCACTCCCAACTCGGCCAATGGCTGGCTGATTGTGAACTTGGACCAAATCAAGTTGCACTACACAACTTTGCCCAGTCTCTTTGATCAGGGAGTGAACTCCGAGAAAATGCACGCTTGGTTTAATTTCCTGATGGGCTCCATGATGACTGAAGTGATTGCCAAAGGCGGTATTATCCGTCAGCCAGCCACTTTGGAAGCATAATTTCAAGGGGGATAGGGGACCAGTCACTGACTCGTTGGGGTTTTGGAGTCAGGGCCTCTAATCCCCCGCCATTTTGATGGGGGGAGTTTTGAGAACTTTTATTAATTCAATTCTCTCAGTCATTGGAGCGTCCAGTCTCACCGATCCTGAATTTGACACTTTCACAATAACGGCTCAGGAGTACTCAGCCGCTTTGTATTTGGAAATACTTGCGGTCCTTGACTCAAGGGAGTTGGTTTCAAATACCAGAGAGAGGCTGACTTGGTACTTCAAAGCCAGGGGAGTTGATGTTGAGCCCACTTCAAAAGCCAGGAGCAATATCCTGGCTGGAGTAGTGCTTTGAAAATCCACATTGATAAGCGATTCAAGGCAAAACTGGCTGGCCGTTTTGGACGCTATGACTTTGATGTTGGCATTTTAGAGGATAAGCCTCACCGATGGCCCTCATATGGCCCGACTTCACGGCTTGCAAAGGAAAATGCTCCCCGGACTGGAGTTTTTGCGGGTGGACCAGTCAGGACTATTTATCGGGGGAGTTATAAGGGTCGGCCATACTCCAATGACTCAATTGCTCAAGTTTCAAAGGAAAACCGAGACCGCCTTGGTTTCAACTATTTGTCAGAGCCTTTCAAAAAGAAGTCCAGTGACATTATGAAATTCACAAGAGAGTTTTTCCGTTTGGCATTTGGCCGATCCGAGAAAAAGCGTTGTGAGAATTTGCTCCAAGCCATTGTCCGAAATCCGATATTGAGAGGAGAGTATGGTCCCCAAAGCCCCAGGACCGCTCAAATCAAAGGCTTTGACAGGCCTATGATTGACACGGCTCAACTTTTCAAGGCCATCAAAGCAAAGGCCAATGTGAGGTCCAGGTGACTGATAGGGATGAGTTGAGAAAGAAACTGATCAGGATTTTTGGGATCAGCAATGTGAGTTTTGACGCTCCAGGCGAAAGCCTTGAGCAAGAGAAACTCTTTGTCCGGGTGACAACAGTCAAGAGTGCTTTCAAGGACAAAAAGTCATTCAATCGGTATTTTGGGGAGTTGGTACTCTATGCAAATACTGAAAAACTCCCCTTTGGGTATTTTCAGAGGAAAATTGCTGAGGCTGATCCCCTGGATGCAAAGGACTTTTTTTTCTATGACCTGGAGCAAAGTCAGGTCATGCTGCAAAACATCGGGGAGTACTCCCTGAGTTTCATCTATTTTTCGAGTGGTCAACATGATCCAGAACTTGGTACCATGACATCAATTGATTTCAATGAGGGACAATAATGAGCAATATCTTACTAGACTACTTCTTTCCGATTTCGGCCATTGAGCCAACTCCGGCGGCGTCGACTGGCTTTTTGAAACAGGCTTGCATTGTGGTTAAGCCAAAAATGGCGGTCCCTACTGGGGAAATCACTCTTTGCACTTCGATGAGTCAAGTTGAGGCCCTGACTGATAACACTGAGGCCCAACAACTTTTCAACGCTGGGATGAGTCGGGTTTTTGTTTTGCCTATGGATGATCTTCAGTTGGCCTCAAGCCTTGAAGGGTATGAGTCAGCCTTTTTCACTCTCTTGATTTCAAGTGATTTTGATCAGTCGGACATTTTGGACACTGAGGCCGCCGATGCAGTGGCCGCAACAGGAAAGATCCAAAGCCTGAACTATGAGGCCAAAGCCCCAGGTCTTGCTGGCAACAGCATTTCCATCAATTATAACTCCGGGGGGACCGCTGGATCTGAGGGAGTGGCTGTTGCTGGCTCTGCAATCACAGTGACCATTGAGGATGGGGAGTCCACGGCCGCCCAGGTGAAATCGGCCATCGAGGGGGACAGTGAGGCCAATGCTCTTGTTGCAATCACGATTGATGAGGGTGAGTCAGCGACAGCCCAGACTGCAATTGCTGAGGCTGTTTCCTTGACTGGCGGTCTTGACGCTGTTGTGGCGGCTGAGGATGGGCTTTCAGTTGGGACATGGGGGGGAGTTGTTGGGCTTTCTCACAACGATGCTGGTTTCCTGGCCACTCAGTCAGTGATCCCAAAGAGAGTGGCTTTCAAGACCACAACTGCAACCAAGGCCAAAAACCTGTTTTTCGCTTTCGGGAAAATGCTTTCAAATGCCCTGAACTGGCGCAATCAGCAATATATTGCCATGCCCTTTGGGGATGATGTTGACACTTTGGGCCTGGCCAATGCGCTCTTTGATGACAAAATTTCCTTTGTTATCTCTGACGCTGAATTTGGGGAGAGGCTGGCGTTGCTGGCTGTTGGGGGAAAAGCAATTGTGGCCCCATATATTCAAAGAAACTTGGAGTTGGATCTGCAGTCCAGGGCACTGAGTTATATCAGCGGAAATCAGCCCTCATACTCCAAAACTCAAGCCGCATTGCTTGAGGATGAGTTGAGCAAGGTCATTCAAAGTTATATCGACAGAGAATGGATTGAGGATGGAGTTGTTGAGGTCAAATTGGAGCAAGACAACTTTGTTGCAAGTGGTTATATAAACATTGCAGAGCCCAAAGCACTCTGGAGGATTTTTGGGGAAATGAGGCAGACATTATGACATTCAAAATTTATGACTCTGATTTTGGGATCAAGGTCAACGGCGTGAACTATGACTTCACTCATGTTGTGGACTTGCAAATTGAAGATCCAGAGATGACCAGACTTGTCCGGGGAGCCAATGCCAGAAACAAAATCGGCCTGGACTACAAAGAGGGGACCAAAGAGCCAAAGCGGTGGTCAGTGACCATTTTGGGGATGAGCCCTGAGTTGAAAGCGGTACTTGATCAGGTCTTTGATAGCCGAGAGAGAGTTGATGTTTATTGCATTTCAAGAGTCGATGGCTCAAGCAAAATGGCCAAAAATGCAGTCTTGACTCAAATGCCTCAGCAATTGAGCCTTGATGACTCCCCTGACTCTCTCAATGTTGCCTTGGTCTTTGAGAGTTTTGATTTGAGTGAGGTCCATAAGTCGTGAAAGTTTTGGAGCTCAAAGGCTACAAGTCACTCAAGGCCCTCAACGCTTTTCACTCGCTGATGTTGGGCCTGAAAATGCTCCCCTCATATATGGGGGAGTCATATGAGGAGTTCTTTGAGCGAGTGGCTGACATGGCCCCAGGGGATCAGGAGAAACTGATCCGAGAGGCGGCTCTTTTTGTTGAGTTGAATGAGGATGAGGTCCAGGCCCTTGTGGGCTTTTGCGCTGACAAAAATGGGGTCCCATACTCCCCTGAAAACCTGAAAAACCTTGGTCCTGATCAGATCCATGAGATCATTGTGGCGGTCTGCTCTGAAATTGCCAAAATCAAGATCAACTTGGTCACTGAGGCCGAAAAAAAAAACTGAAAAATTTCTCAATTGATCCGAGAAAGGCCTTTTTGAAAAATCCCCAGGCCAGTCTTGAGGAAATGCTGAATTTGGCTTTCTATGAGAGCATGGGGGGCCAACTTGTTTAAGGAAATTCTCAAGATCATCCCCAGACTTGACCGCTCCGACTTGGATAGAATGGAGCGCACTCTCAACCAACGCTTTCAGCGAGTGGCTAGGCGATTTGCAACAGGGATCACTAGGGCATTTAGGGCTGGGGGAAAAGTCGGGGGGATTTTCACAATTCTTTTGACTGCAATCAACAGGCTGATCAATCCGCTCCAGGAAACTCAAGCGGCCATTGACCGGATGTTGACTCAGGCTGATGATCTTGTGACCAATGCTAGGCATTTTGGGACCGATGCTGGGAAACTGTTCAAGCTCCAGCAATTGGCCAAATCAACTGGAGTAGATGAGCAAGCCCTTTTCAACATGATGAGTCGCTTTCAGGGAGCGGTTGCTCAAGCGGCCGTTGATCCGACTAGGCCGAGTGCAGTCAGAGAATTTGTTGGCATTGAGGACACCGCTGACGCTTTTTTTGAATTCATTCAGTCTTTGCAGAAAATGGACCGAGATCAGAGCCTAGTCATCCAGCAAGAGGTCTTTGGGGAGAGACAAATCCTCAAACTGGCCGAGTTTCTCCAGACCGACTTTGAAAAGCAAATAAGGAGAATTGGAGCCCGTCAAGCCTCAGATTATACGCCCAGCATTGAGAAACTTGGAAACTTGCAAGACTTTCAAGAGGCCCTTGAGGCAAAGAGAAACTTGGAGGATATGAGAGTCAAAGGCCGTATCATCAATAAAGACATGATCTTGCAGAAAGACTCTCAAGAGAAACTTGAACTGGAGCGAGAGAATCGGCGAATCAGGTACTATGAGGGCCAGGCCAATTTGCAAAACACCGTCACTCAGATTTTCACGGCTGTTGAGACTGGCTTTTTGATGATTGCTGACCTGACCAAGTATGTGAAAGAGATTTTGGAGTATGTGAAAAACTTCTCAGTGAGTCGCTCAGTTCGGGGGATGTTCAGGAGAGGGGGGGACAAATAAATGCTCAATGGTATTGATCCCATCATCATTTTCAACTTTTCCAAGTTGAGCCCTGATGAGGCTGAAAAGTTGTCCACAATACCCATTGTTGGCAAAGTTGTGGATAGGATAGGGCTCCCCCCGATCCCCATTTATTTGAGTGAAAGACTGACTGGCCTTTATATCGACAGTGAAGACAAGGCCATTGATATTGAAAACTCGGTTGAAACTTTGGGGGATGGGGAAACTCCTGAAGTGACTCAAAAAGCCATCGACTCGACTGTTAAGATCAACATGATTGCCAGCCGAAACTCCATTGGCTTGACCTTGCTTTCGGCGGTCATGGATCTGATAGTCCCCAAAGTGACATCAAGGGAGTACTCGATCACTTATTTGCATGGCTCAATCACTATTTTCAATGGGCTGTTGAGGCAATTCAATATCACCCAAAACAGTACCAATGACTTATATAATATCAATTTGGAGTTGAGTCAGGCCCTGGGAGTCAGGACCGAAGTCCCAACTCCAGTCCCAACAGCCAACAGAGTTGAAAACCCGGTGACGCTATGACCAATTTTGACTGGTACAAGATAATCAACATTGGGGAGTTCAATCAATCGGGCCTTGTTTCAAGGGAGGTGACCATTTTCCTTGAGGGGAGAGGGCAAAACACTTTCCTAGTGACCAGAGGAAACTCCATTGGAGTTGTTGTTGATGGCACTTTTTTGATGCCCAACTTGAATGACCGAAATCCATTTATTTTCGATGGCAAAGCGGCCTATGTGAACTCACAAGATGACCTTTTCATAGGGTTTGAAAAGTGAAAATTGATTGTCTGCATGGTTATTTTATTTTCACTGAGGTCCAGGCTGGGGGACTGAGCGACTTTTTGAGGCTTTTCCCAGGCTTTGCTTTTGAGAAAAATGGGGATCATTGGACTTTTGCTCAGTTGGCTGAGGCTCCAGAGTACTCGGTTGAGGGGGGGAGTTGGCTTGGGGCCAAGACTAAGGTCACTTTTTCAGGAAAGCCCTGGGAAATTATGAGGGCCAACGAGTTGGTATTTGATTTTGTTGAGGGGAGAGTCAGGGCCATTGAGGAAATTGATAGGCCCATTGCTCCCTACTGGGCTGGCAGTTATTATTGGGCTGGGGGACTGATTTTGCCAGGCTCCATCAAGGCCGATGGATCAAGAGTGACGGATTATTCAGCTTGGTATTTGTTTTCAAGTGGTCAGTTCAGATTTTCGGCGGTGAAGTATGATTAAAATGGTCAATGCCAGTTGTTCAGTTGGAGTGGTCAAAATTGATGGGCTTGAGGTCCAGGCTGATATTTTGAGTCAGGGGGAAAAGCCCTCAACTGGAGTTGGCTTGATTGATGGGGAGAAAGTGGTTTATTTGACCTCAAATGCCTCAGACATTGCTGACTTGATTTCAGCCATTGAGGGAGTGATTGATCAAGTGGTCACTATTTGCCAGACTTTGGATGGGGTGACAACGGCTCCAGGGAGTGCAACAGCGGCCATTGCTCAGTTGACCACTTTGAAAACTCAAATGGCTTTGCAAAAGGACGAATTGAAATGATTGATATTGTAAGCGTTGGAAATGATTTGGGGCTTTTTGACACTGACACTGCCAGGGCCAAAAACATCTTGTCAGTGCAGAGGGGCTCTTTGGAGTATGATCCTGAAATGGGGATTGATCTTAAGTATTTTTTGAGCCCGGATTTCACTTTTCAAAATGAGAGTTTCAAAGCGTATTTGATCCGGGTTTTGGCCGGGTATTCAATCAATGTTGCAAGTGTCGTTGAGACTGTTGAGAGCCTTTCTCAGCACTATGCTTTCAATATCACGCCAACAGAGTCAGATGATGGGCTGATAGCCAGATGAGGAATTTGAAAAATGGCATATGATCAAAATTCAGGTTATGTCCCAGCGAGTTTTTCAACGCTGATGAGCCAGGTCAGGCTCAACATAAATGCGCAATTTGGGACCACTTACACAGCTGAGACTTTTGTTGGTACCAATTTTTACAAGTATTTTTATGCCTTGATCCAAGAGTTGCAAAAGAATGAGGTCAAGACATCGGAAATTTTCCTGAAACTTCAGGACTATTTCAAGGTGACCAATGAGAGGATTTCCCGGCCTGTTGTGACCAACCCAGGACTGGTTGAAAAGTTTTTGGCTGAAGGCTTTGTAGCCTCAGTGAAAAAGCCCATTTCAGATGATGCGGGGAAAGTATTTATTTGCGTGGACACTGATGACACGGCTGACGACTATGCCCAGACCAAGTTGAAGATTGCCGAGATAATTCGTGACTCTGTTGTGGCTGGCGTGGTCAGCCAGGGGGCTGAGTCGGAAACAATCACTTTGAGCAATGGGCAAAGTTTTGACTTCAAATTTGATTTGCCCAACAGAGTTGAGACATGGCTGAGGCTGACTCTTGCAGTCAGTGACAATAATCAATTTGTCATTCAAGGGCCTGACTGGGTGAGGGACCGCTTGCTGGCTAACATTGCTGAGAGATACAGGCTAGGGCTCAACTTTGAGCCTCAAAAGTATTTTTCAGTGATTGACGCTCCCTGGGCTGGGGAGATCACTCTCGAGTACTCTTTTGATGACGACACATGGAATGAGGGAATTTATGTCACCGACTATGACGAGTTGCTTTATTTCCCTCTAGCCAATGTCACAATAGTTGAGGATTGATCATGCAATTTTTCAAGAGTGACGATATTGAAAAGCAGTTTTATGGCTCTGGCAAGCCAGCCTTTCAACAGGCCATCACTCAAAAAGACCTATTTTTCAATGACGCATATGGGACTTTTCCCCTGGGGGATTTGCTCCACGACACGAAAAGGGCTCCCCTGACCAATGCCATTGTGAAACAGATTTTCAGGGAGTCATTTGCTGAGATCATTCAGGCATTTATTGAGAGTGGAAACTTTGAAAGTTATCTGACTGTTTTTCGGAAAATCTTTGGGGATGATGTTGAGGTCACTTTCACAATACCCGATCCTGGGAAACTCAACATTGATATTGTTGCCCAGGGGATTGAGTTGAGTGATTTGCTGGCCAGGGAAATTTCCGATGAGACTTATGAGTTTTTTGAACTGACTGACGATGAGGAAACAAATATTTTGGTCCAGGGGATCAAGGGCTTTGAAAGCCAATATGAGGTCGAGCAAATGCTTTTTGAATTGGTCCCGGCTGGGATTTTCACGGCGATCACTTTGACTTTGGGGGGGGATGACTGATGAGTGGCAAAAAGATAACTGACTTGCAGTTGAGGGATAATGTTTCCGATGAGGTCAATTTCCCCTCTGACGATGGGATCCAAAGTTATAGGGTGACCGGGGCTCAGTTGAAAAGTTTTATTTTGCCCGATGAGGCAGTTACTCGGGCCAAAATCCTTGAGGCTGAGAGAGTGCCAGTTGGAGCGGTCTTTTCTTTTGCTGGCTCAACAGTGCCAGAGGGCTATTTGCTTTGCAATGGGGCTCAAATTTCCCGGTCAACTTATTCAGCCCTTTTTTCGGCCATTGGGACAGCCCATGGGAATGGAGATGGCTCAACGACTTTTAATCTGCCAGACTATCGTGGTCGGTTTTTGAGAGGACGGGCCAATGGCTCTGGACTTGATCCTGATAGGGCCTCAAGGATTGCAATGGCAACAGGTGGAGCCACTGGGGATAATGTCGGATCGGTGCAAGGTTGGGCAACAAAAAGAATTCAGGGAAAAGTCCAATTCAGGACATCAGCCGCTGGGACAAATTTGGTTTATTTTTCTCCTGATGGCCCTTTCTCAGGGAGTCTTGTATCATCTGGCGGCACTGACTCTCTTGCTCATGGAGGAAGTAGAACTCAGCGGCATGAACTTAATTTTGACAGCAACGTAACTACTCCACAAACAAATCGTCAGGCAACAAACAATGAGACTAGGCCAGTCAATGCCTATGCAAATTTCATTATTAAGTTTTAAAGGGGATCAACAATGAGAGTTTTTCACTATGACAATGATGGTTTTTTTTCTGGAGAAGGACGGGCTGAGATTGATCCGATGGAAACTCGGAAACAAAAAAAGGCCGTTTATTTGATCCCAGGGGGAGCAACAACAACTCCCCCCCCAAAAAAAGTATTGGATCAGGATCTCACTTGGAAATTTGATGGGGAGAGTTGGCTTGAGGTCATTGATCCAGAGGCAAAGGCTTTGAGTGAGAAAATTGAGAGAGAGGCTCAATCGGCCATTGCTGAGGCTGAGATAGAGGATCAAAGTCGGATTGAATTTGAGCAAATGCTTGAGGCTCAAGCGCAAAAAAAGGCCCAACTTGAGGCCAGGCTCAATGCAATCAAGGCTAGGACTGGGGCTGACAGCAATCAGTTGGCTGAAGACCTTAAGGAAATAGTTGAAGTATTATTGGAAAAACTATGACTGAGGATTTCAGGGAAAAACTCGGAGTTATCCAGGCAAAGGCCGATGCTGCCCACGCCAGAGTGGACCGCCTTGAGTTGATGATCCGAGATGACCTGAAAGACCTGAAAAATGACCTGAAAGAATTGACCGCATATATGCATCGGGGAAAGGGCTATGCCTCTGCCATGCTTTTTTTGGCTGGATTAAGTGGGGCTGGCATTTCAAAGTTATTGGGGAGCCTTTTCAGTCCATAACAAATAAGGGGGAGAGAATGGAAAAAGCATATGACATGAAAGAATTGGGAAAGGCAGTTTTGGCTGAACTTGAGAGAGATGCATTGCCAGCCTTGAATTTGGCCACTCAAGCCGTTGCAAAGTCGGTTTTCACTGGGGCCAAAAAGTGGTTTGAGGCCAGTGCAAAGATGACTGAAAACAAGTTTGATGACTTCTTCATCCCTTTCCTTGGTCACCTGGACCAGTTTATTTTGCCTCAGATCAGTGAAATTGATTTGTCCAAGTTGATCAAAAAGGGGGAGTGAGTTTTGAGGTCATTTTTGGCTGATGTTTTGACTAGAGTGCTGACCAATTTGGCCTCAATGATTTTGGAAAGAGTCATGGAGTGGCAAAGAAAGTCAGCTGAAAAGAAAGAGTCAGAGGCTGAAATTGACCTGAAACTCCACAATTTGAAACTGGCCTATGCTGAGGCTTTTGATGGGAGTGAGGTCACTGATGAGCAAAGGGAAAAGTTGCGCCGGGCTATTGTTGATTTTGTCACTCCAACTAGGCCTGGGGGCCTGTAAGACCACTCTGAGAGGCTTGGAAATTGATCCTTGCACTATCATGGACCCAACTGAGGCCCCTGAATGTCTTGCAGTCCCCATCAATCAGCCAGGCAGTGAGCCATATTATAGGCCACTGCTCCCCCTTGATGTCTGTCTGACCGCTGATGACTATGCAGAACTTCAAAAGTGGGCTAGGGAAATGATGACTCTGTGTGGGGAGAATTGTCGTTGAATAAGTCGCTCTTTATTCACTCTTGTCTTCAATTCCTCAATGTCCCTTATCGTTGGGGGGGAGAAAGTCCCATGGGGGGATTTGATTGTTCTGGCTTGGTCCAGCACTTGCTGGCTCAAGTGGGACTGAGGCCCCCCAATGACATGACCAGTCAGCAAATTCTCAATTGGTTTTCTCACTCAGACAGAGGAATCCCTGACCACTTTGACACTGGCACTTTGACCTTTTATGGCCGGAGTTCAACTCAAATAACGCATTGTGGGATGATCATGCTGGGCAAAACGATGATTGAGGCGGCTGGGGGAAACTCAACGACAGTGACTTTGCAGAGGGCCATTGATCAAGAGGCATTTGTCAGGCTCAGGCCCTATGATTCCCGAAAAGACTTAAGGGCAATTGTTGCTCCGAAGGGGCTCCCATGGTCAAAGTGATTATCCACATTATCAAGAGAGTTATCCACAATAGGAAAGTCCAAAAGAGAATTGAGGCAATAAGGGCTGACATTGAGTTTCTCTCAATGCGGTCTGATTTGGCTGATGAGATCAAGGCTGAGGTGATATTGGGCTTGCTGAGGCAAAAGCGGTCATTGGAGTCACTGGAGCCCTCAGAACTCGTTTTCAAAGAGTGATTGCTGTCCATCCCTCTCCAGTTCAATTCGCCTTTCCAGGTCAGCTATTTGTCCCTGGAGCGATTTCACTTTTCGGTCAACTTGATGGAAAATGGGCAACAGTCCCTCAAGGACATGACGCAAGTTTTCAAGCCGTTTTTCAAGTGATTTGATTTCAGGATTTTCCAAAGTCCCCACTTTGAAAATACTCCAGAACTCCCCTAATTCAAAGAGAGGACTTTTCCATGACCATAATTTCAACCAAAGGCCCATCGGCTTTTGGCCGAAAGTCTTGAGTGACTTGCCAGGGGCCAGTGACTTTCCAAGAGTCATCAATCAATATCCCAGCGGTCACAAGGCCATCAACAACAGGCTTGAAACTCCCCACAAGTCCATCATAGTCCAAGGATCTCCAGTGACTTCTTTTCAGGAAAAGAGTGCAAATCTCCAGGGGAAACTCTGGTTTTGGGAGCCTTTCAGAGGCAATGGCCATTTCAATCATCAGTGCCCATGCTTTGGTTTCTTTCC
The DNA here is from genome assembly GCA_007120155.1 of Thioalkalivibrio sp. Classification (GTDB taxonomy): domain Bacteria; phylum Pseudomonadota; class Gammaproteobacteria; order Ectothiorhodospirales; family Ectothiorhodospiraceae; genus Thioalkalivibrio_A. The sequence continues at coordinate 16,087 of SKOF01000426.1, forward strand.
TTTGCCTTGACCAATGAGCCCTTAACTTTGAGTTGAGTGATTTGGGGAGAGAGTCGAATTTCAATTGCAATTTATAACTCATTGGAGAAACCGAAAATGCCTTGGGTGACCAGTTGTTGTTTTAATTAATCAAAGTCTGAAAATAACTTCAATAACGCACTGAGTTTCCCACTTCAGTCCCTTTTGGGCAAAATATCCCGTCAAAAGGTCAGTGGATCTTTCTTTGAAAGAGTACTGACCGCCCACGCTCCCTGACCAGTTTATGCTGGCTCAGTCACGACTCATGGGATGACGAGTCCCACTTGCAGAGAGTATTTCGCCCACAACAGCTATTTGCTTGAGAGCGGTCACTCGTTATAACTAGGCCAGTGACAGCCTCTCGCTTACTCTTTTCAGTCCCCTCAGTACCAAAACAGAGCCCGCCCAACTTGGCTAGGAGCAACTCCAGTCAATGCTCGCTAGTGGGATATTGGGAATCCCCTCACTGGAGAGTTTTATTTATTTGCGCAATTTAGAATTGTGAGAGATATTTTCCTCACAATTCATGCGGCAAATATGAATTTCCTCAAAATCCCTTGGTGAGTCAACTCCCAGGGGATTTTTCTTATTTGCGTCACTCACTTTCCTTTGCTATTGCTTATTTCAAGTCAAAAATCATAACGAAAGGAAACTGATATGCAAGATCTTGCAAAAGCTCTGGCCATTGCTCAGGCTGAGATAAAACCGCCTCAAAAGACACGAAAAGTTGATTTCATTAACCTAAAGGGCCAAAGAGTTAAGTATTCCTATGCTGATTTAGCTGATTGCATTGAAGCCGTTAAAATCCCATTATCAAAAAATGGCCTCTCAGTGATCCAGACTTTGGGTATCATGGAAAATGAATTGGGATTTTGCCTTAAAACTTTGTTGATACATAGTTCCGGTCAGAGCATTACTTCAACTTATCCTTTGCCTATCCCAGGGACTATCAAGCCACAGGAATTTGGATCAGCGTTGACCTATGCTAGGCGGTATTCACTGAGCGCGATTTGCGGCTTTGCAAGTGAAGATGATGACGATGGCCAAATTGCAAATGACTCTCATCAAAAGTTTGCGTCTACCAAAGTCACTACCAAAAAGCCAGTCCCCATAGCAAAGCCCCCAAAGCCCAAAAACCATGCTCCCCAGGCCGCAAAGCCTGATCCTATGCCCGACTATGAGGGACCAGTATTTGATCAAAATGAGCCTATCCCTGACTTTTCAGAGGCAAAGCAAATGACTTTCGACTCCCCCCTTGATGAGTTGCTCCATGTCAGAACTGAGAAAGGCTTGAGCAATGAGGCGATGAGCAATGCCATTTTCCGAGTGCTGGGGGAGCAAAAGAGGGCCAAAGACCTCACTCCCCAGGAGTTGAAACGAGTCATCGGTTATGTGAGGAAATTCAAATGAGAGGCCCAATTTCAAAAGACCAAATGATTGGATATTATCGGTCAGTCTTGGAGCAAGTGATCAGCAAAGTCGAGTCAGAGGCTCTTGCTGGGCATATAACCAATTATAGCAAGCCCCACGGCCTGGGGGATTTTATTGAAACGACCAAAATAATGATTGATGACATCGAAAAGGCTTTCGAGGAGTCAGTTTCGCCTTGAAAGCCTGGGCCCGGGGCTTTTGACTCCCCGGGCCCAACTTATTTTCAACAACATCGGAGAAAACAACAATGGAAAGTCATCATACCATGCCAGAAACTCCCCCCCAAAATTCAAAATGCTATCACCTAGCCCTGGGGATATTGATAGGGGCCTTTTTCTCACTCCCACTGGGCTTTTCACTGGCTTTCGTTTATTTCATGCTCAATGGCGTGACGCATTGAGAAAATCCCAAAAATAGCCGAAAATAAAACTATGGGGAAAAGGGGACCAAAGCCAGTCAGGATTGACTGGACTGAATTTGCCAAACTTGCGTCATATCAATGTACGCAACTCGAAATTGCCGATTGGTTTGGCGTTGA
>SKOF01000021.1 GCA_007120155.1 Thioalkalivibrio sp.
CGTTAGGCGTTAGGCGTTAGGCGTTAGGCGTTAGGCGTTAGGCGTTAGGCGTTAGGCGTTAGGCGTTAGGCGTTAGGCGTTAGGCGTTAGGCGTTAGGCGTTAGGCGTTAGGCGTTAGGCGAGGAGCGTACTAACCGTGCCGAGCGATGCAAGTGCTGCTATCAAATTCCCTCCCCCTCATGGGGGAGGGCCAGGGAGGGGGTGGTTTCACGCCTATCCCCTACCCCCCTCACGATTCACCCCTCACCGTCCTTCGCCTGTTCCAGGATCCGCTCCATGTCGTCCACCGGGCGGTAGCCGGGCAGCATGGCGCCGGATTCCAGGACCAGGGCGGGGGTGCCCTGAACGCCCAGTCGCTCGCCCAGCGCCATGTGCTCCTGAACGGGATTGTCGCAGTCGGCCACGGGGATCTCGCGACCCAGCTTGGCCTCATCCATGGCATGGTTGCGATCCTCGGCACACCAGATGCCCACGGCCTTGAGGTAACTCGGGGAGTTGATTCCGGTGCGCGGGAACAGCAGGTAACGGATCTTGATGCCGCGCTCGTTGTACTCACTCATCTCCGCGTGCATCCGGCGGCAGAAGGTGCAGTCCGCGTCGGTAAAGACCGTCAGCACATGCCGGGTCTCGCCGTTGGGCGGATAGACCACCATGCGCGACTCGTCCAGGGTGTCCACCACCTGCTTCCTGGCCTGGGTGCGGCTGGCTTCCGTCAGGCTGGTCCGGGTCTCGGTGTCCACCAGGTTGCCCTCGAGCACGTACTTTCCATCCCCGCTCATGTAGAAGACCTGGATGCCGTAGCGCACCTCGAACACCCCCTCCACCGGCGTTTCCACGACCGCGTCCGGGGTGGCGTTGGGAATGAGGGCCTGCATCCGCTCACGCACCACTTCTTCCGAGGCGATGGCGGACAGGGAAATACCGGCCAGGACGAGACCCAGCAGGGCGGCAATCGGGGGCTTGATCATGTAATCGGACCTTCCGGGAGATAAGTGATTTTCAGCTTCGCTGGAAGTAAGACGCGTGATGATGCCAAAGATTCCATCCAAGTGGGAATCCTGAATTGCGAAGCGAGAAATAACGGCACTCAGCATCCACAGTCCGGGACACCCCCATTCCCACTCCCGGATTCACACTTCCAAATTCCCAATTCCCAATTCCCACTTATCCCCTTGGATGGTGTTCCCCGTGCAGTTCCTTGAGCCGCGCCCGGGCCACGTGGGTATAGATCTGCGTGGTGGAGAGATCGCTGTGACCGAGCAGCATCTGGACCACACGCAGGTCCGCGCCGTGGTTGAGCAGGTGGGTGGCGAAGGCATGGCGCAGGGTGTGGGGCGAGAGGTGCTTGCGGATGCCCGCCCGGGCGGCGTAACGGCGGATCAGGTGCCAGAAGGCCTGGCGGGTCATGCGGCCGCCGCGTCTGGTCACGAACAGGTCATCGCAGGCGCCCCGGCCCTTGAGCAGCTCGGGGCGTGACTGCTCCAGATAACGGGCCACCCAGGCGGAGGCCTCCTCGCCCACGGGCACAAGGCGCTCCTTGCCGCCCTTGCCCACGGTACGCACCACCCCGTGGCGAAGATTCACCTGGTCCACCCCGAGGCCGACCAGTTCCGACACCCGCAGCCCGGTGGCATAGATCAACTCCAGCATGGCGCGGTCCCTGAGCCCCAGATCCGCATCGACATCCGGCGCGGCCAGAAGGGCCTCCACGTCTGCCTCGCTCAGGGTGTCCGGCAGCGGCCGCCCCAGCCGGGGCGAGTCGATCTGAGCCGTGGGATCATCCATGCGGCGGCCATCGCGCACCAGATGGCGGTAAAACCGGCGCAGGCTGGAAAGCAGCCGGGCGGTGGAGCGGGGCCGGGCCCCGGCGGCGACGCGATGGGAGAGGTAGGCCAGCAGATCGGCCCGGTCCGCCCGCTCCACCGCCTTGCCCGCTTCCGCAAGCCAGCGGGCCAACGCCGTCAGGTCGGCCCGGTAGGCGGACAGGGTATGTTCACTGAGACCATGCTCGGCCCAGATGGAGTCGAGGAAGGCATCGATGGCGGCAGTGGACGGGTCTGAGCTCTTGCCGGCCGTTGGGACTCTGTTCACTTACGCTGGCCAGGGTTTGAGTGTGAGGCGTCAGGGGACAGGTGAGAGGCGGCCTGAACCACCCTCACCCCGGCCCTCTCCGTGAGGCAAAGGGGGGGGTGTCCTCGTCGCCTCACGCCTGTCCCCTCACCCCTCACGATTTCTTCGTGATTGCCTTGAATATTTCCCCCATCTCGATGGGCAGCGGGAAGAACAGGGTGGACGAGCCGGTCTTGGTGGACATGTCGTTCATGGTCTGCAGGTAACGCAACTGCAATGCGGCGGGGTAACGTCCGATGATCTCGGCAGCCTCCGACAGCTTTTCGGCGGCCTGCAGTTCGCCTTCCGCGTGGATCACCTTGGCGCGCCGTTCACGCTCGGCCTCGGCCTGACGGGCGATGGCGCGGATCATGCTTTCGTTGAGATCCACGTGCTTGATCTCCACGTTGGTCACCTTGATGCCCCAGGCGTCGGTCTGCTTGTCGAGGATCTCCTGGATGTCGACGTTGAGCTTGTCGCGCTCGGAGAGCATCTCGTCCAGATCGTGCTTGCCCAACACCGAGCGCAGGGTGGTCTGGGCCAGCTGGCTGGTGGCGGCATAGTAGTCCTCCACCTGGATGATGGCCTTGTTGGGGTCCATGACGCGGAAGTAGAGCACCGCGTTGACACGCACCGTCACGTTGTCCTGGGAGATCACATCCTGGCTCGGCACGTCCAGGGTAATGATACGCAGGTCCACCCGCACCATCTGTTGAATGCCAGGGATGACGATAATCAGGCCGGGACCCTTCACGGCCTGGAAACGGCCCAGGAAAAAGACCACGCCACGTTCGTACTCCGGAACGATCCGGATGGACATGACCAGCAGGCCCACGACCAGGGCCACGGGTACCAGATAGGCGATCATGTGGCAGCTCCTTTGTTGGTGTCAGTTTGCTCAGCAACCGGCTCCACTTCGAGCCGCAGGCCCTTCATTCCGGTGACTCTTACCGAATCCCCCTCGTAAACCGGCACTGGAGACTCGGCGGACCAGGACTCGCTGTGCAGCCAGACGCGTCCCTTGTTGCCCTCGAAATCCTCCACGGCCGTACCTTCCAGACCGATCATTTCCTCCTGGCCCGTGACCACCTTGCGCCTCCGGATGCCAAACAGCCGACTCAGGATCCAGATGAAGAACCCGGCTGACACCAGCGCGACACCGCCGATCAGCGGGATGGAGATATTCAGGGTTGCTTCGTCCATCAGAATGATCGATCCCAGTACGAACGCGGCGATGCCGCCGAAGCCCAGTATGCCGAAACTGGGCGCGAAGGCCTCGGCAATCATCAATACGATACCCAGAAGGATGAGCGCAAGCCCCGCGTAGTTGATCGGCAGCACCTGGAAGGCGTACAGGGCCAGCACCAGGCAGATCACGCCCACCACGCCGGGGAAGATGTTGCCCGGGTTGGCCAGCTCGAAGATGATGCCGTAGATGCCCACCATCATCAGGATGTAGGCGATGTTGGGGTTGGTGATCACCGACAGCAGCCGGCTACGCCAGTCCGGCTCGATCTCCACCACCTGCAGATTCTCGGTATCCAGGGTGCGCTCGCCGATCTCCATCTTGACGGTGCGCCCGTGGATCTGCTGGAGCAGATCGTCAACACTCTCGGCCACCACGTCGATGACATTCTTCTCCAGCGCATCGGTGGCAGTCAGGTTGACGGCTTCGCGCACCGCCTGTTCCGCCCAATCGGCGTTTCGGCCGTGACGCTCGGCCAGCCCGCGGATGTAGGCCACCGCGTCCTCGAGCACCTTGCGCTCCATGGGCGTTTCACCGCGGCGGGGCTCGGCGGGCCGTTCCTCTTGCGCATCGGCCGCCTCAGCCGATTCCTCGCCCTCCTTCCGTTCTTCCTCCTTCTTGTCGTCCCTGTCGCGGCTGCGATCCTCGCGCTCCGGTTCGTCCGGCATGCCTGGCATGCCGCCGATCTGCACCGGAGTCGCCGAGCCCAGGTTCGTCGCCGGGGCCATGGCCGCGATATGGCTTGCATAGAGGATGTAGGTGCCCGCACTGGCGGCCCGGGATCCGGCGGGGGAGACGTAGGTGGCGACGGGCACCGGAGAGGAGAGGATCTCCTTGATGATCTCGCGCATGGCGGTGTCGAGACCACCCGGGGTGTCCATGCGCAGGATCACGACCTCGGCACCATCGTCGCGCGCCTGCCGGATGCCGCGCACGACGTAATCGCTGGTGGCGGGCCCGATGGCGCCGGAGATCTCCAGCAGGACCGCGGTACGCCGGTCATCCTGACCGGAGACCCCCAGGGCAAGGCCGGCGCCCAGCAGGAACAGGAAGCCCCACACCAGGAGGCGGAACATGCCTGCGAATCCGTGTCGCGTTTCACCCATGCCAGTTATCATAGCATCCCGTTCACGTAGCCTCTCTGACCATGGCACAGGAAAATCATTCAATCGGGGCAATCACCGGCGCCGTGCTGGCCGGCGGCAGGGCGACGCGCATGGGAGGCCGGGACAAGGGACTGCTGCCGCTCGGCGGCCAACCCATGGTGCGGCGCGTGATCCGCGCCCTCGCACCCCAGGTGCGTACGCTTGTGATCAACGCCAACCGCAACGAACCCGTCTATGCCACCTTCGGCCATCCGGTGGTCACAGACGATCATGACGATTATCCCGGCCCCCTGGCCGGCATGGCCGCCGCCCTGCGCCATGCGCCGACGGACTGGGTGCAATGCGTGCCCTGCGACGCCCCGACACTGCCGGAGGACCTGGTGGCACGACTGTGGCGCGCGGTGCAGGGCACCGATGCCCTGATCGCCCTGCCCTTCGACGGCCACCGCATCCAGCCGCTGTTCGCGCTGCTGCACCGGGATCTCCTTCCTGCACTCGACGCCGATATCCGGGCCGGCCGCCTGGCCGTGGGCCGCTGGATGCTGGATCACACACACGTGGAGGTGGATTTCTCCGACTGCCCCGAGGGATTCGCGAACCTCAACACGCCCGAGGAACTGGCTTTACATCAGTCAGTGGTCAGTAGTCAGTAGTCAGTTGTCAGTAGTCAGTTGTCAGTTGTCAGTTGTCAGTTGTCAGTTGTCAGTTGTCAGGAGCCTGTTCCGCCCCCGCGGCATGTCAACGGATGCATTCACAATTGACAACTGACTAGTGACTACTGACCAATCCCAAGCCTTTTCATTCGTTCCCAGAGATTCTTTCGGCTGATACCCAGGTTGGCGGCGGTGTGCCCGATATGGCCGTCGTGCAGTTCCAGGGCGCGACGGATGTAACTCTCCTCGCAGGTCTTCAGGTAATGGCTCAGGCGGCCGGCGTCCTGATACGCGCCCTGCGCCGGTTCCCCTGGTTCGTCGAAGAAGACCTCCGCCTGGAGCAGCGGGCCGGGGCTCAGGATCCAGGCCCGTTCAACGGCATGCTTGAGTTCCCGGATGTTGCCGGGCCATGGATGGCGCAGCAATGCCTGCTCGGCGGCGGCCGTCAATTGCTTGAGCGGCTCACCGCTTTCACGCGCATGCGCTTCCAGGAACTGCCGCACCAGCCAGGGAATGTCTTCGGGACGTTCCCGAAGGGGCGGGATGCGCAGGTGGATCACGTGGATGCGGTAGTAGAGATCCTCCCGGAACTTGCCATCCCTGACCATGTGCAACAGGTCCTGGTGGGTGGCGCATATCAGGCGCAGGCGCACGGACACCGGGCCGTCGCCGCCGACGCGCACGATCTGCCGTTCCTGGATGGCGCGCAGCAGCTTGACCTGCATCACCAGGGGCATGTCGCCGATCTCGTCCAGAAAGAGCGTGCCGCCGTCGGCCTGCTCGAACACCCCGGCACGAGAACGCACCGCGCCGGTGAATGCGCCCTTCTCATGACCGAAGAGTTCGGCCTCCAGAAGAGTTTCGGTGAGCCCGCCGCAGTTCACCGCCACGAAGGGCTGCGAGGCATTCTGCGCATCCAGCCGGTGCAGTTCGCGCGCGACGGCCTCCTTGCCGACACCGGACTCGCCGGTGATCAGCACCGTGCCCGCCTGGGTCGCCAGTCGCGGCAACAGGGCCTCCAGACGCCGCATGGCCGGTGATACGCCCAGCCGGGCACCCTGCCCGCGGTCGGCGTCGCCCGCCGGCACGATGAGCCCGTGGAGCTTGTCCACCAGGGCATCCAGGTCGAAGGGCTTGGTGATGTAATCGGCCGCGCCCCGTTTGAGCAGGGCCACCGCGCGGTCCACCGCACCGTAGCCGGTGATGAACAGCCAGGGACAGGTCACGCTGCCAGCGGCCATCAACTCCTCGAACAGCGCATCACCGTCGCCGTCCGGCAGTCGGATATCGCTGATCACCACATCATGGGCGTGGTCCGGCAAGACCGCGCGCGCCTCGGCCAGGTTGCGGCACCAATCCACCTCGAAACCCTCGAGCGCGAACCGGTCGCACAGGGATTCCCCCATGATGGGATCGTCCTCGACAAGGCACAGGCGCGGATGCATCCCGCCGCTCATGCGGCCTCCCAGACACGCAGCGGCAGTGACACCCGGAATACGGTTTGCCCGTCACCGCTATGTACCTCGATACGCCCTTCCATCTGCTGGACCAACTGGTAGGTGACCCACAGGCCGAGGCCATGACCCCGGCCCGGCGACCCCGAGAACGGTTCAAACAGGCGGGTCATCTGCATGCGCGAGATGGGTTCTCCGTGATTGATCACCTCCACAAGCAGACCCTGTTCCCGGGGCCACAGGCGGCAGATCACCCGACCGCCCGGTTCACTCGCCTGCACGGCATTGAGGAGCAGGTTGAGCATGATCTGGCGCACCTGGGTGGAGGGGAGCGTGAGCGGTTCCCTGACGCGGCTGTCCCAGACCAGTTCCAGTGACTTGCCGTGCGCGTCCGGCAGGATGAGGGTATGGATGTCGTGGATGTCCTGCGGCGTGAGCGCATGGCTTTCCAGCCGTGCCTCCACGAGCAGCGCGCCCACGGTCTCCTTGATCTGTCGCAAACCCCGTTCCAGCAGCGATATGGTGCGTTCCGTGACCGCGTCCGGATCGCCATGGCGGCGATAGGTACTGACGGCGTTGAGCATGCCGCCGAGCGGGTTGTTGATCTCGTGGGCGATCCCCGCGGTCAGGCGCCCCACGGCGGCCAGGCGCTCGGACGCCATGACACCACGTTCCAGTTCCTGCTTCTGGCGCAGTTCGGCGAGCATGCGTTTCAACTGGGTGCCGGCCTGGCCGATCTCGTCCCTGGATTCGTACAGGCGGCACTCGTCCTCGGAGGGGATCTCCGGGCCGACCCGCCCCATGCAATCGGCCAGCTGCACCAGCGGTTCCGCCATGCGACGGCCCCAGTACCAGGACAGCGGCAGGAGCAGGACAAGCACCAGCAGCGTGATCAGGCCCGCCCGCCAGACGATGCTGAAGAACCGGGGCACGAACAGGGATTTGGGATATTCCATGACCAGCATGCCCAGGTGCACGCCGTCGAACTCGATGGGCGCCACCATGAAGAAGTGGGCGGCCTCGGGCAGCTCAACGGCGCGCGGCCCCTTGTCCGCACCCTCCTGTAATGCCGTATCCAGCCTGGCGTACTCCGGGCCCAGTCGATCCAGCCCGACGAGCATGGGGTAGTCCATGGGTTGCGTGGACACGTATATCCGCCTGTGCGGATCGAGCACCATGATGAGTTCGGCGCCCAGCGTGGACTGGCCCGCCTGCACCGGCGAATTGATAGTCTCGTAAACACGCCAGACATCATCGTGAATCAACGGCGTGACGAGGGTATTGGACAGGAGACGCCCCATGCTCTCGGCATTCTCGAACAGATCGCGACGCACCTGATCATACTCCCTTGCCAGGATCGCGCCGGTGATGAGCACGGCCGTGATCAGCACCAGCACCGTTGCGCGCAGGGGGATCTTGTAGCGGAAACTGAGGTTGCGAAGGATCATGGTTTACAGGCGTCCCGTCGCACGGGCCATGTGCGCGATCTCGTCATAGAGGCTGACGGTACCCGACACGAAGCCGTCGAGGTTGAGTTTCTCCAGGAGGCGGGTCCCCGTCTCGTCCCGGCCCATATCCATCAGCACGGATTGCACCGCGTCGAACTCGGCCTGCGAAAGCGAGGCGGCGGCCACGAACGGCGGAAACCCGAACTTCCCGGATTGCTCGACCACCCGTGTCTGCCCGGTGATCTCCGGATGGATCCGTTCCAGGGTATCCCAGACGTAGCCGTCCACCGCCCCTCCGTTGGCCATGCCCACGGCCACGGCCTCCACCACCCGCCGATGGGACCAGGTGAAGAACGTCCTGCGGAAGAAGCGCTCGGGCGCGCGCCCGCGCTGACTCAGCTGATAGAGGGTGTACAGGTAGCCGGAATTGGAATTGGGATCCGAGAAGGCGAATATCTGATCGTCCAGATCGTCCAGGGATGTGGATGTCCGGTCTATGGCGGGCACGATGAAGTAGGAGCGGTACAGGGGCTGCCCGTGGTACAGAGGCACCGCCAGCAGGCGCATTCGACTCAACTGCTGGACGTAGGGGTAGCCGCAGACCCACGCGATGTCCACGCCGCCCATCACCACCTGCTCGATGATCTCCCGGTAGCTGGCCCGTTGCACGAAAGCCACCGGGCGTCCCAACCGAACCGCCAGGTAACGCCGCCAGTCGTTCAGGAAGGCCGCCTGGTCATCCAGAAACACCGGGGTCAGGCCGATACGCAACGGGGGCGCACCGGCGACGGCGCCGCCCGCCAGGGCACCCGCCATTCCGGCGGCCAGTCCGCGCAACAGAGTTCTTCGCTTCATGGGCAATGCACCGGGGCCTGATTGATCGAAGGCCCGACTGTTCAGTCTAGGCACGACAGTCACCGGGACGACATGAGGCCGATCAATAAACCGGTCCGTCGCGATCCGGTACCGCCGGGTGTTACCCACGGGTAACACCCGGCGGCTGAGAACGACCGGCAGGTTACCGGTTGGTAACCTCCCCAGGGGCCGCATGTCCTCCAACCTCATGTTTATCCTCGTTTTCCTGGATTGGCACACACCATGCAGGGTATTAAGACAACACGTTGCATGCCAATCCCGGGTGCCCCGGCACAGGGGACAGAGGACAAGGCGGCGACCGATGCACACCGAAGAAGGACGCCGGGACCATGGCGATCACTGCCAAAGTCAGCCCTGTTTCATCGCTTGCGCGTCTCTCCCCGCACGGGGGACCGTGGGCAGACCAGTCTGCCTGCCTCGGCGTGCGCTTCCCCGGCACCGGATGCCGCGCATGCGAAAGCGCCTGTCCGGTATCCGTGCTGAAGGTGACTACCGGGGGGCTCGAACTGGCCGACGGTTGCACGCGGTGCGGACGCTGCGCCGCGGTCTGCCCCACCCATGCCCTGTCCGTTCCCGGTTTTCAGACCTCTGCCCCTGACGACGGGCGGGACGCATTGATGGTCGACTGCGCGAAGGTACCCGGTGCCGGGGAGTTTGCCGGCGAGTTGCGCGTCCCCTGCCTCGGGGGCCTCAGCCGCAGCCGCCTCCTCGCCCTGGTGAAGGCAAGGCCGGAGCGTCCCGTGGTGCTCATGGATCGGGGCTGGTGCACGGACTGCACTTCCGGGGGCTGCCGCTATCCGGCCATGGAACAGGTCACGGAGGTCAACCGCTGGCTGGCCGCCATGGGGGTGCCCGAACACCTGCACATTCGTCATCATTCCCGCCCCCTGCCCCTTTCCCGCATGCCGCCGGAGATTCCCGACCCGGCCATGACCCGACCCATGGACCGCCGGGGCTTTCTGCGCCAGCTGGCGGGCCAGGTGGTCACTGCCGCCCATGGGGACGATGCCGGGCACGACCAGGCCGGGGAACCATCGCCCCCGGATGGCTCCCGGCGCATCTACCCCGCGGAACGGGTGGCCATCCTGACACAGCTGCGGGACATGGCCGCCGACGAACGCCCGGACCTTCCCGCCGAACTGATCCACGAAATCGAGATCGACAGCCTGCGCTGCCGTCACCACGGGCTGTGCGCAAGCACCTGCCCCACCGCTGCGCTCAGCGCATGGACAGCGGGTGACGAATATGGCGTTCAGTTCGATCCGGCCACCTGCATCGGCTGCGGGGAATGCGAACGCAACTGCCCGGACCAGGCCCTGCGGGTTCGCCGGACCGATCCGCGGACGACGACGCTTCGGATACGGAGACTGACCCGCCACGGCACCCGCGTCTGCACCCGCTGCCGCAACACATTCGTAGTTCCGAGATCGGGTCGCGATGACCTGGATTTGTCCATGTGCCCAAGCTGCGCGAAGGACCGGGTACTGATGACATCCACATTTGAACACCTGTTTGGTCGAACCCAGCGTTCGGCCGATCCTCAGCAACCCTAGGAGAGAGCAAGCGTATGAATGTCCTGAAGGCACTCATGACACGCCGCCGCTTCCTGCAGGTCAGTGGCGCCGCCGGCGTCGCGGGCGCGGGCGCGGCCAAACTCGTCGGATTCACGGCCGCCACCTCCACACCGAAGACCGCCGGCGCACAGGCCCGCGGACAGACCCGGGTGACCAAGAACATCTGCCACCAGTGTCCTGCACGCTGCGGGATCAACGTGTACACCACGAACGGACGGGTCCATGCCATCTACGGCGACCCCGGCAACCCCATCGCCAACGGCAAGCTCTGTCCCAAGGGGCACCTGGGCACCTACTTCCTCTACGACCCGGACCGCTTCAAGGGCCCCATGCGGCGCACCAACCCGCGCAAGGGCCGCAACGAGGACCCGGGCTGGGAACCGATCAGCTGGGAGCAGGCCTACGACGAGATCGCCGGGCGCATCAACGAACTGCGCAGGAACGGCGAGGCCCACAAGTTCGCCCACTTCTACGGCCGCGGCTGGGGCCCGAGTGACGCCGGCCTCTACGGCGCCTGGGGTCAGCTGATCGGAACACCCAATTCCGCCATCGGCCACGCCTCCATGTGCGCCGAGGGCTCGAAGCGCGCCAAGGCGGCCACCGACGGCAACAACTCCTACAACGCCTACGACTATCGCAACACCAACTGCATGCTGATCTTCGGCGCGGGGTTCCTGGAGGCATTCCGGCCCTACAACAAGATCATGCAGGACTGGGGTCACATGCGCACCAAGAGTCCCAAGACGCGGGTCACCACCATCGACGTGCGCATGAACCCCACCATGGCGGCCTCCGACCGCTACCTGATGACCAAACCGGGCACCGACGGCGCCATTGCCCTCGCCATCGCCCACGTGATGCTCACGGAAGGCCTGTGGGAGAAGGATTTCGTCGGCGACTTCCGCGACGGCCGCAACCGCTTCCGCACGGGCCAGACCGTGCGCGCCTTCGAGTTCGAGGAGAAATGGACCCACGGGCTGGTGGACTGGTGGAACAACGAACTCAAGGACCGCTCGCCGAGCTGGGCCGAGAGCGTCACGGGCATCCCGGCACGGCAGATCATCGAGGTGGCACGCGAGTTCGGCACCACCCGCCCGGCCATGGCCATCATGGAGCGCGGCCCCACGGCGCACACCAACGGCGTGTACAACGGCATCGCGATCCACGCCCTCAACGCGCTGTCGGGATGCCTGTTCGCCAAGGGCGGCATGTTCTACCAGATGGGCCCGTCCTACGGTCCCGGCCCGGCCAACCCGGCCGATTACATGGACGATATCGCCAACGAGATGAGAGGCAAGTATCCCCGCATCGACATGGCCCGCAGCGAGCGCTGGCCCTTCACCGGCACCATGATGCAGGAGACGGCCCGCAACCATAACGCGGGCGATCCCTACAAGCTGAAGATGGCCATGTTCTACTCCACCAACCCCATCTGGACGGCACCGGACGCCCCTGAATGGGAGAAGATGATGAGCGAGATCTTCGTCATCGATACCTCTCCGTTCCCCGGCGAGACCGCCATGTTTGCCGACATCGTGCTGCCGGAATCCACCTACCTGGAGCGGCTGCAGGACTCGCCCACCTATCCCTTCGAGGGCTGGCCCATGACGGCACTGCGCGTCCCGGCCATCGATCCGATCTACAACACCACCGAGTTCGGCAACATGATGATCGAGATCGGCAAGCGCATCGAAGGACCCACCGGCGAGTATTACCAGCGTATCGACAGCGTCGAGAACCTGCTTCGCCATCTGGCCCGGGGCTTCGCCAACGATCCTGGCGACAACGGCGTCAACGACTTCGAGAGCTGGAAGGAAAAGGGCGTCTGGTACAAGAAACCTTACCACTGGCGCCAGCACCGGGGCGTGTTCTATGAATGGGACGGCGAGGGCTACAACCGTGTGATGAGCGAGGAAGAGGTCGGGGAGAAGCTCATCAAGACCGCTTCCGGAAAGTTCGAGTTCAAGTCCTCTCACCTGGAGGGTCACGCCGACTACATCAACCGTGAACTCGGCATCCCGACGGACCGCGTGGGCTATCCCCAGTGGGTGGAACCGAGACACACGGGCGGAAACCGGCCATTGCACTTCGTCACACCCAAGACGCCGATGACGGCGGAAGGCCGTTCGGGCAACATCCCCCACGCCGTCGCGATCCAGCAGCCCATCGTCGGCGGCAATGACCGCACCTACCTGGAGGTCCACCCGCAGACCGCACGCGAACGCGGTATCCGGGACGGCGATCGGGTCCGGATCCGCTCGGATCTGGGCACCATCGAGGCCTACGCCCGCTACGTGCCGCAGCACCGGCCGGACACCATCGTGCTGCCCTATGAACACGGCCACTGGGCGCAGGGGCGCTGGGCCACCGGGCAGGGCCGAAGCCGGACACCCGGCAATCCCAACGAGATCACCGCCAATGTTTCCGACCCCATCTCCGGACTTGCCTGCTACTACACCGGCAAGGTGGATCTGGAGCGGGCCTGAACCGGACTGTCGAGGAGAAACTGAGCTATGGCTAAGTGGGGAATGGTTATTGACCTGGACAAGTGCACGGGCTGTCAGGCCTGCACCACGGCATGCGGTATGGAGAACAACACCCTGCCGGGTGAGAACTGGCAGGACGTGCTCTACTACAGCGAAGGCGAGTATCCGAGCGGCCAGATGAAATGGCTGCCCCGGCCCTGCATGCAGTGCGAGGATCCTTCCTGCGTGCATGTATGCCCGACGCGGGCGACCTACAAGGACGAGGCAGCCGGCGGCATCGTGTTCGTGGACTGGAACAAGTGCATCGGCTGCAAATACTGCATGATCGCCTGCCCCTATGGCGTGCGCTTCTACGCCGACGAGAAACCCCTGGTGGAGCCGGATCTGAAGAGCATCTTTCCCGGCGAGAACGGCCAGCTCTGGAGCCCGCCCTACCAGGGTCCGGACGAGGACTGGCGGCGGGGCATCGGCATCCAGCCCAAGGGCGTGGTCTCCAAGTGCACGTTTTGCTACCACCGGGTCAGCAAGGCACCCGAAGGTGTCGCGGACCTGGACGAGGACGATCCGGAACTCGTGGAGTTCGTGCCGGCCTGCGTGCGCACCTGCCCGCCGAAGGCGCGTTACTTCGGCGACCTGGACAACCCGCAGAGTAATGTCAACCGGCTCATCGGCAACAAGCGCGGCGTGCGGCTCCGGGACGAGACCGGCAACCGCCCGCAGGTCTATTACCTGGGGGCCGGCGCCGGCGTTCCCGCATTCCAGCGCCGCGAGCGCTCCTGAAGGAGGGGTGAACGATCATGACCAACAGTAACGTAATGAAAGGCGGCGCCGGCACCGTGCTGCTGGTGCTCTCCCTGCTGGTGATGGTGGCCGGCTTCGGCTACGCGGCCTTCAGCCTGTCCGCCCATGGCCACGCGGCCTTCAACGCCAGTTCCAACGTCCCCTGGGGCCAGCCCATCTCCACCTATCTGTACTTCGCCCTGGCCTCGTCCGGTCTCGGACTCCTGGCCGCCATCCCGCTCGTCTTCCGGGTCAAGGCGTACTACCCGGTCGCCAAGCGTTGCGTGTTCCTGGCCTTCATCGTGCTGATTTCGGGCATGGCTGTACTGGCCATGGAACTGGGCCACACCTTCCGCATGATCTGGGCGATCCCGTTCGGCATGCAGATCGAGTCGGCCATGTTCTGGATGGGTGTGCTCTACCTTCTGGACCTGATCTTCCTGCTCTGGAAGTTCCAGCGCCTCGAGGGCAAGGACTGGGACAGCAAGACGGCCAAGCAGATCGGCGTCGCCTCCTTCCTGGGCGTGCTGCTGGCCAGCGGCAATCTGGCGCTGATCTTCGGCATGATGAGCATGCGCCCGTTCTGGTTCGACGGCTCGCTGCCCATCTACTTCTACCTGACCGGCATCACCAGCGGCATGGCCGCCCTGGTCTTCTACACCTACCTGGCCTACGGCTTCAAACGCGAGGCCATGCCGGAACCGCTGCAGCGACTGCTGACGGGCAACCTCCCGGTGCTTTTTGCGGCACTCCTCGGCGTCACCCTGCTGTTCATCCTGGTGCGCATGGTCACCGGTCTCTACAGCAACATGCCCGAGGTCCACCTGGTCTGGTCCGACTACATCCTGACTTCGCCGGTCTACCACCTGTCGCTGTGGGGCGGACTGGTGCTGCCCTTCCTGCTGCTGCTCTCGCGGAACCTGCGGGTGCAGCCCGGCGTGCAGGTGCTCTGCGCGATGCTGGTATTCGCGGGGCTGTTCGCGGAGCGCTATTACTTCGTGGTCGGCGGCCAGGTGATCCCGCTGTTCAAGGGAACCTGGGCATGGGACATCGTCCATTACACACCGTCGGCCGCGGAGTGGAGCCTCACCTTGATGGGTGCGGCGATGATCTTTGTCCTCTACGTGCTCGGTGAGAAGTATTTCAACCTGTCCGACACCCCGGCGGACATCACCGCGCCCGAACCCTCCGGGGCGACCGCCAAGGTGACGGCATAAGAACGTCGTATCTCAGTCCTCCGACGATCGGGCGGGATTGCGGGGCCGGGGGCATAACCCCCGGCCTCTCCCTGGTCCGAGCCCTTGCATACCACCGGCCAAACCCGGAGAGGAAGATGGTGTATCCCGATAATCACGAGAGCCGCATTCCCGATCCTTCCGAGATCGAGGCCCGCGCCGAACTCCACCTCTGCCTGGGGCGTGCATTTCTTCCTCCCATGGAGGTCGAGACCGAGGAAGGACTGGTGGTCAGTCTGCCCCAGGATCTGGAGGCCCTGAACGAGCAGTTCAGCTTCACGGAACGGAACAACCCTGCCCTGTTTGCCGAAGAGGCACTGACGGCCTCCCGACGTCCCGGGGGACTGAAGCGGCTCTACAGCCGCCTGTTTCTCTCCCCGCCGTTCCCGGCCGCCATCAATGCCGGCATCCACCTGGATGGCGCCCTGATGGGCAGGACCGTAGCCGCCATCGAGGACTTCTACCTTCGCCATGGCCTGGAGAAGGACAGGGCATTCAAGGATCTGCCCGACCACCTGGCCCTGCAGCTTCAGTTCGTCGGCTTTCTGTTGAGCCGGGCCGCGGAGGCATTGCGCAGGGGCGAAACCGAGGACGCCGCCACCCTGCTGCGCGAGGCCGCGACCTTCGAGTACCGCTACATCGGCGCCTGGTTGCCGCAATTCATGAAAGCGATGCGCAAGGCGGAAGCCGAATACGGGCTGCCGGGCCCCTACCGTTATCTGGCCGGCATGGCCCTGGATGCGGTGCACAGCGACGTCGATGCCTGGACCCGCTGGCCCGGACCGGTCAATGCCGAAGACATGCCCCATGCCGCAGCCGGTTGACAACACGGCTTGCCGGCGCTGCGGCGCCGAGTTCATGCCGGCCGCGGACATCGCGGCCATCACCGAGATGCTGGCCGCACGCGGCCTGAGCACCGATCACCTTGCGCTATGCCCCGCCTGCCGTGCCTACGAGATGGGCCTGACACCGGTGAGCCCGCAGCTACCGGATACCGTGCGTCGTCAGACCGGCCGGTAATGACCCCGGGAAACCGGTACACGCCGCGGCGTGCCGCGGCGTCAGGTCTTGCCGCGATTGCCCTGGCCTGCGGTTCGGCGCTTATCTGGCACGCACCCGCCCACGGCGGCATGGAGATCGAAGACCTGCTTCCGCCGGAACAGGAGTACCTGGACGAAGACTCACGCAGGGAACAGGCCCAACGCATCGAACAGGAGCGTGAAGCTGCCAGGCGGCGCGCCGAAGCCCGCGCCAGGGAAGAAGAGGCCAAACGGCTGCGCGAGCAGGCCCGCCTGGAAGCCCTTCCTCCCGGAGAGAGGCTCATCAGGGAAAACTGCCTCGCCTGCCACGAGCGGCAGGATATCGCGCGCACCGGACGATCACGATTGAGTTGGCGTGGCACCCTCCTGCGCATGCAGGTTTTTCAGGATGCAAGGCTCTCCGCCGAAGACCGACGCCGCCTCGTGGAACATCTGGGCCGCGAACATCCGCCCACCACTGGCCGTGTGGCCCTTGAGGTCACCATACTTGTTCTCGTGGCCGCCATACCCGTGGGGGGCTTTCGGACTTGGCTGCATTACAGGCGCAGGAGTCGTCAATGAAGATCCAGAAGGACATCGTCGTCCATGCGCGATACAGACTCACCACCGAGGATGAAGCCGGATCGCCCGGCGACGAACAGCACGGACCCATGGTCTACCTCCACGGCTACGGCCATATCCTGGATGCGCTCGAACGCACACTGGAGGGAGCACGCCCCGGGGATATCCGCTGTGTCACCGTACCCCCCGAGGCAGGTTACGGCGAACGAAACCCCAGGCTGGTCTTCAAGGCACCACGTTCCAATCTTCCCGAGGGCGCACTCGAGGAAGGCATGATGCTGAGCACCAGCGAACGCGACGGTGACGGACGCCGTTTTCCGCTGCGCATCGTTGAACTCACCGGGGACGGTGCCATTGTGGACGGCAACCACCCGCTTGCCGGCATGACGCTGCACTTCGAGATCACCGTCCTGGAAGTCCGGCCGGCCACCACGGAAGAGATCCGTCGCCGGCGGTTGATCGACGTGACCTGAGGGCTTCGCGAATGAACGCGGATCGGTGTCAATCAGGAGCGTGTAAAGCGAACCCCAAGCTCACCGGACTGCGGGCCTGCATCAGTAGCCGTAGGTTGGGGTGAGGAACGAACCCCAACAACTGGCGGCCCAGCACAGCCCACCTTGTTGGGGTTCGCGCTGCTCACCCCAACCTACGTCACTTGTTGCCCTTCGAAGCTGCGGAAGACCGATAACCGGCTGTTCTCACGGAGACACGGGGAATTCCGGTGTTTGCTGTTCTCTCCGCGCCTCCGCGAGAGAATCAGGCAGTTGCTCCGTCAGCCGGACACGCGCTCCGGCACCAGCAGCACCAGCCGGCGCGCGTTTCGGCAGACCGCCTCGGCCGTGCTGCCCAACAGCAGGTCGGTCATGGGATTGTGGCCGCGCCTGCCGATAATGATGAGGTCCGCATCCTTCTCTTCCGCCACCCGGGCGATCTGCTCGGCGGGCCTGCCCTTGCCGAGCAGTACCGTCTCGAACCCGTCGGCCGGGGCCTGCTCGCCCAATGCTGCCACATGGGCCTCAATACGGCGACGCTGGTCCTCGAACTCCGGTCGGCCTTCCCATCGACCCACGGACACGACCACACCGGGCTCACACTGGCGCAGCAGTGTCAGGAACACGGCCTCGGCACCGGCGGCCGCGGCGGAACCGTCTGTGGCCAGCAAGGGGCGACACACCGCCTTCTCCGGCAACACGGCGGTCTCGTCCGTGGGCGCCAGCAGCAGGGGACGCTCGATCCGGCGGGCCAGGTCGAGGACAGTGCTGCCCAGCAGGAGATCCCTCAGGGTGCTGTGGCCGTGGCTACCGGCCAGGATGACGCCGGCCTCCCGCTCACGGGCCACGCGTCCCAATTCGGCGGCCACCAGCCCGACACACACCTCGGTGTCGACCTGAAAACCCCGTGCCCGCATCGAATCCGCCACTTCGCCGAGCCGTTGCTCGTAATGCTCGCGATGGGTCACCTCTGGCGCCTGGGTGTAGCCGGAGGCGATCACGTGTA
>SKOF01000023.1 GCA_007120155.1 Thioalkalivibrio sp.
CCTATGTCGTGGCAGGCTGGGCGAGCGTGCAGGAACAGCCCGCGGGCGACACGGGCCGCAAGATCTGGGACGTGACCGCGGACTACCTGCGTGATCACAAGGCCATCCGGGCGGGTGAACTGAACGTGCCCGTGATCAAGGGAATGGAGAGCAACCCGGGGCTGGAGAAACTCTAGGCTGCGTCCCGGTCCCGAACGCAAGTCGTCCAGGCCCCGCCGGATTCCCGGCGGGGCTTTTTTTGCGGCTCCATCCGGGAAGATCGCGTCCCGACTCGGGCTGAATTCGCACCGATGAATGCCCGCGCTTTCCGCCGATCGAAAACCGCGGGCCTGTGGTCCATGGGAGGACGGGACATGAGTCCGGGTCTAATTGCCCACCTCCACACGCTCGAGGAGGTCAGGCCCGTCATTTCTGGGCGAATTGACCCTGGTGCTGACCGGATAGGCCTTCATCTGGTGGGTTGGAAAGGGTACCAGCAGGGCTCTCGCCTGCGCCGCCGTGCCTTCGAGCCAGGCGGAACACGCCTCGGTCGTGAGCATTCCCGGCATCCGGCCCTTGGCGTGGATTCCGGCGACCAGCGAGTTGGCCGGCATGGTGATGATGGTGCAGGAGTCGACGGATTCCCCGTCGGATCCTGCGGACCGGTCCCACAGACCCGCCAGTCCGAAGGGTTCGCCGCCCGCCATACGGATGAACCAGGGCTGCTTCCCCTCGGCCAGTTGCTGCCATTCATAGAACCCGAGGGCGGGGATCACGCAACGTTGTCCGCGCTTCCAGGGTCCCCGAAAACTGGCGGCTGTCTCGATCGTCTCCACCCGGGCGTTGATGGTTGAATACCCGGGCGGTACACCCCTGGCCCAAAACGGAATCAGGCCCCATCGCATGATGACGCCCTCCCGCTCTCCGTCCAGATTGCGAACAACAGGCACCGGCATGGACGGCGCGAGGTTGAAACCGGCCCAGTCCTTTTGCCACTGACTGCGCGTCAGCGCAAAGGCCCGTTCGATCTCGGCATCGGTCTTACTGACGAATCGGCCGCACATGGCAGGGGACGATAAGAGGTCCGTGAAATGCTATCGATCCTGTGGCGGTGACTGCGGCTGCCACGCATCGGCAAGGCGCTGTGCTTCGGAGACTTCCTCGCGGCTCATGTGTACAGCCACCGCGTCACGATACCTGATGGCCGCTTCACGCTGGCCCGGATCAACGCCATGGACGCCCGCGGACTGATCCATGTGAACCGCGGCCAGACTCGCCCACTTGTGGGCCCGCACATAACTCTGCGGCACACCCTGGCCCAGCGCAAACATCACACTCATGCCCAGCTGTGATGGCCCAAAGCCCTGGTTGGCCGCCTTGTGATACCAGCGCGCGGCCTGCTGATAGTCCCGGGAGACCCCGTAGCCGTTGTGAAACATGTAGCCCAGATCATGCTGGGCGAACGCACCGCCCTGCTGTGCGGCCCGGTTGATCCAGTAAAAGGCCTGCTGATAATCCTGAGTGATGCCCGTGCCATGGAGATACAGGTTCCCCAGCACCGCCTGATCCATCATCGACCCGCGATCAGCCGCTTGTCGCAAGGCCTCGACCTCCGCCCGCTGATTGTCCGCGGACACCGAGGCCATCAGGAGAAGCGCCAGCAAAACCGTACCGCGGCAGACGCTCTTCCGCCTGAATCCAGGCTTTCCCTTACGGTTCCCCATTGCGTACTCCAAGCGATCCCGCCGCCGTACAAGGGTATGGGGACATCAGCACATACCCGCGTTTTCATGCCCGGCATCGCTGCCCGCCCACAGGTATGTCTAACAAATAATTTTAGCAGGCTTCGAGGCACCCGCCTCGCAGCCCGTCACTATTCTGGAATCCGATCACAAACCCGGCGTTTTCCGGGCCCGGAATTAACTGCAACTGGTGGATTTTTGGTGGCTTGGTGGGTCGTGCAGGGCTCGAACCTGCGACCAAGAGATTAAAAGTCTCTTTTTGGCCCCTTTTGCCGCCTCTAGCTACAACCTCCCCCCCAATATAAACAAAGACTTAGCGCGACACAAGGCGACACGAAACGACACGCAGAGACGAAAAAGTGTCCCAAAAGTGTCCCAAATCTGGCACTGAAGTCGGATCCATCGGCGACCACGACCGCCCTCTGGGGTACCAATCTCGGCTCATGGAATCCGGGTGCTGCACGCAGGACCGTCAGCCCTTTCACCGGGACCAACGCCAGTGCGCTCGCAGGCACACCGATGACGGCGGGGGATCTCTCCGTGCCCGGCGCACAAGCGCCGTGCACCCATTCACTACACAAGGCTCCACCACGGAATCAAGGAGCCTTGTCGATGAGTAATACCGTTCCCATTACAAAACCTGAGCTGGCCGCCCGCCTCGGTGTTTCCACACGCAGCCTGGAGCGTTGGATCCGCTCAGGGGATCTTCCGCCGCCTCGTCGGCTGGGACCTCGGCGTGTACTAGTGTCCTGAGGTCATTGAGGAGTGGCTTGAGCGAGAGCTCCGGAATCGCCAACAGACCAGGGCTCGCCGCTATTGATCAGGCGCGACAGGGATCTTGCACCGAGATCGTTGGGCGTCTGATCGCTCACTTCGGGTGCTCTCTCCGGGATGCATTGCGCGTGCTTGCCGTTTCGCCCCGGTCCTATGCACGGAGGAAAGCTAAACGCCACCGGCAGACTCATCAACTGGAGACCTCGGGTATTGCGTGGACTTGGACAGTGGGAGTTGACGCCATGAGCTTTAATATCACGAACGTCGATCTTAAAGGCCAATAAAAGTCGCTTTCCTTTGTCTTAGGCAGCTCCTAAGCTCCATTTAAGGAACGGCTCTCGGAGCTGACCATGACCAAGACGACCCATGGTTTGATTCGTGAGGACTTCGTTAGCGCCCTGACGGAGTCCAACACCATCGTAGATATCACCGTAGACAATCTGATGGCACTAAACACCCGGGCCGAGAGGCACGCACGTTTCCGCATCACCGGCAGCCTGCGCGTGGCGGACTTGATGACCCGATCGGTCGTGACGGTTGAGGTCGATTGCTCGCTGTCAGAGGCGGCGCATCTGCTGGTGATGCACCGGATCAGCGGGCTGCCGGTGGTGGACAACGACGGCCGGCTGCGGGGCGTGATTACCGAGGCGGATTTTCTGCGCACGCTGGGGGTGCCCAGCCATCACCCCACCCACAGTCTGTGGCAGACGCTCGAGGCGATGTTCAGGCATCACAGCGCGATCCAGGAGCCGGCCGCCACGGTCGCGGAGGTGATGGTGACCGATGTCGTCACGGCAACGCAGGCGCAGACGCTGCACGACGTGCTCGAGCTGATGAAGAAGAACCGGATCAAGCGCCTTGTCGTGTGCGACGACGCGCGGCGCGTGGTGGGCATGATCACGCGCTCGGACTTGGTACGGGTGTTCTTCGATCGCCTCTGGCGGCCCGGCGACGACGCGTCGCCGTCGACCAGGGCAAACAACTAGCTGTGTAACCCCAACAGGATGTTCACTGAATCTCCTGACCGGCTGACCGGAAGCTGGTAGCCGAGACCGGCATTGGGCCAGCGCCCGACTTTACGCCATCACCGTCGCGCGCCGTGATGCGTCGGTCCGCGTGCGCGTGCTCAAGGAGGTTGCGCAGTAGCGAGGCGATCTCATCATCATACGCGTCCAATCATCAACGTCCGAGAACGACTGCCGAATCGTCAGCTGAACCGAAGGAGGAGCGCGGCAAGGCCGTTACTGGGATAGACCGCGCGGCGCGGAACGTCGTCGCCGGCGAACTCAAAGCGTTTCGTCCTCGAGAGCAATTCCTCGATCGCCACCCGCAACTCGAGCCTGGCCAGAGGGGCTCCCTGGCAAAGATGGACGCCTTGGCCCCAGACCAAGCCATCGCCCGTGTCTCGCTCGATCTTGACCGCATTTGGTTCATCGAACGTGCGCGGATCGCGATTGGCGGCGATCCACATCAGCGTCAGCTGCTCCCCCTTGGGAATGGACTGACCCTGAATCCTGACCTCCCGCGTCGTGGTACGTGGGTTGGCGACAAGCGGACCGTCCACCCGCAGGATCTCCTCGATCGCTGCAGGAATGAGCGATGGATCGCTCCGCAGCCGATCCTGAAGTTCGGTCTCCTGAGCAAGATGCAGGACCAGAATACCCAAGCCGGCCGCGACGGTGCCATGCCCGGCCGTCCAGTTGCGCAGGATGCTCACGATCTGGTCGTCGTCGAGCCGCACGCCGTCGACATCGGTGCTCAGCAGTGCGTCTGTGGCATCGGCCACATGGTTGGGTGAAGCACGGTGCGTATCCAGGTTGGCCTTGACGTGCTCCGAAAAGAGACTGGCGAGGGCCTTTCCAGCAACTGGGTCTTTGTTGAAGGCCGCCTGCTGGCTGCCATGCACCCAACCGCCGAGGCATTCCCACTGCTGCTCGGGCCAACCGAGCAAGGCGCACAGCGTCTTCAACGCGAAGGGGTTTGCGAAGGCCTCGATGAACTCCACCTCGCCACCGGAGAGCATCGGTCCAAGGAGCATCGCGGCGATCTCGCGGGCGCGTGGCTCGACCCTCGCCATCTGCTCCCGATCGAAATTGGGGGCAAGCGCTTCGCGGTATCGGCCATGAACTGGCGGATCTATCCCATTCGGGATGGCCAGGAACCGCGATACATTGCTGTACTTCTCCGGATCGGCAAGAACCATAGCAATGTCCTCATGGCGAAACAGCGACCACCCCATGAATTCGCTGTGCGCTACCGGGCATCGCTCTCGCATCTCGTCGTACGCTCGGCGTTGGTCCTTCAGAATCGATGCATCCAGCGGATTCCAATCATCATGCTGTTCTTCGTTCATTACTCACGCCTTCTTGTGACGAGGCTCAGTGAATGTTGGATGCGGCAACTGCCTCTACACTTGCCACACCGGAAGTGAGTTGGCCGGTCACCAGGAAGACGCAGCCTAACACCGTGCTCTTCGGCAAACTTTTCCGATAGCTGCGCGTTGTTTTGCGGCCTGAATTCATAACCTGCCCATCTACTGGATTCGCACATCAATTGTCGCTTGCTGGGCTTGCCGTCTTGTTCACCCGCTTTGGGCGGGGACACTCATCTCGCCGCGCGGGTGGCGCCTCACTAGGCCGAGTGGTCGTTCACCGGATCTTTGCCAAGGTGTCTTGGGTGATAGATGGTGACGAGGATCGAGGCGTCTTCCAGAGCCTTCAGGGCGTGGGGCTGCCCCCCATTCAGATATAGCAGATCGCCCGCAGCGAGTCGCTGGACCTTGCCCCCTCCGATACGAAAGTCGATCAAGCCTTCCAGACACTGCACCGTGATATCTCCCGGCACGGCGTGATCACTGAACTCTTCGCCCTGGATGAGCACCACGCGGAACACTTGCAAATGCTCCGAACGCAGAAGGGTTGCATTTTTTGAGTCGCGCAGCTCCTTCCCCAATGGGCGAATGTTTACGATCTCTCCGGGTGTCGCGTGATGCAATGCCATGTTTTACTCCAACAGTTTCTCAAATCTATGTGTGCACTCAATGCAATGGGAGAAGCGACGCTACGTAGAGGGCGCTGCTCGCTGGCTAAGAGACTGTACTTGGCGGCCATGACCGTACCCCTGAACCCGAGCCACGCTTGATGTGGGAAATTGAGCATATCAAGCCCCTTCTTGGGTGTCACCGGCAATGGAAAACTGGCCGCCCCGGCAACTGCAATTTGACCCCGCCATCCATTGCGAAAGTTAATGCAGCGGGTATAACGGCGATGCGCCTCGTCAAAAGCAGCGCGAAGACCGCCCTCTTGTTTCGGAACCATCACGCGTTGGACGTGGTCGTGCATGAGACAGTAGGCCCAAACCTCCGTTTGGGTCGCTTCGGTGAGCTCCGCCTTAAGGTCGATGTAATATCGATAGTCCGCCCGTGGGAGGAAGGCCTTCTGCTGGCGAATGCCCCGTCAGGTCACATGATGCGGATACCCCGGAATGACAACACGACCCATCCGAGCCATAGCTCACCTCCCTGTGATTCCCGTTTATCCTGTCGTGACAGGGGGATCATAAAGGAATGGGTATACTGTCCCCGGAAGTACACGGAAACCTCTCATCCGGCCGGGGACGCAGTTGAGTCCAGACCGGATCCCGCTCGCAGGCACCGCTACCGTGCAGGCGGCATGGACGCCCCCAAGATGGCCGCAGCCACCAGTGCCAGCCCAAGGACGCCATACTCCAGCCGCAACATCACCACCACTTTCGCGTTCAGAGTCCGGCACCATGGGTTCCCCCGAGCGATTGCCCAACGGTTCCAACCGGCTACCGCGAGCGCAATGGCCAGTAAGAACCCCTTGAGCAGCACCATGCAGCCATAATCTGACTCTGCCACACTCTGTGGTCTCACGCCGTATTGCCAACCCAGCCACAGGCCTGTGCACACAATCACCGTAACGGTAGCAAGCGCCCAGTTACCAATCCGTATCAAGCGTGCACTGGTGGGAAAAACCGGGTTATACGCGAGAGCACTCAGCACGATTGCACACCATAGCACCCCCCCGGCGATGTGCAGCAGCGTTACCGATATCATCAGCAGCGGCACGTGTGACGCCGCGGCATGCCCCATGGCGGCCATTGCCAATGACAACAAGACCACTGACGCCATGGCCATGAGCCTCCATGCGCGTCGATATTGACCCGTCCTGGATCTCGCCAACACCAGCAAGCCCATTGTCGCCACAAGACCCATAGTGATCTGAAGCAGCATCCACCTCCCAGTGGAGGTCGAAAACAAATAATCCCAGAGCAGGGTATTCAGTGGCAGATTCACCACCTCGCGTAGCGCGAACACGGTCATTGTCAGTCCGCCCAGTATTCCCCACAAAAGACTCGCGCCTCCGAGAAACACGAGGCGCCTGATCAGATCGTTTGAATATGGACCAAACGATAGGCCCACGGCAGTGACTAAAAGGCTCAAGCCAAGGAGTCGGCCTATCGTCGCCAACACATGCACGTCCACCTTGCTGTCAATCCTGGACTAGGAATCGAAGGGTACCTTCCGTTGTATGGCCATCAATCGCCAATACGTTCCATCGCAACGTGTACCAACCGGGCTTCAGTACGTCAGTTAAAGGCAATCTAATCACGCGCCCGCCATGCTCACTAATCGCGCCCCCCAGTTCGATCACATCGCGACTGACCTGAGGCGCCCGATTATCCACTCCAGAACCGTAGAGCTCAAAAACGCTATAGCGCACCTCCAAGGGCATCGAGTACGCTATGGTGATCTCATTTGTAATGCTCGGTACCGTCTCACCATCAGTGGGATGTGACTCCACCAGTTTGGCATGGGCCAGGACTTGTGTCGCAATCAACAAGGCCGATACCAAAGTCGACCAGACAGTCCAATTAACGCACCGGCTTGTACTCATCTTAAAGATCCTCTTACGAACAGGGCGAATAGAGCGCGTCCTTGCGCACTATCGCCATATCCATCATCAGTGGGTTTAATCGGGTTTGACAGCAAGGCATAGCCTTGGGGGAGGACGCCGTCGCGGTGAAGGCGTTACGCCCTTGACCGCCTCGTTAGACGAGATCTGTACAAGATCTACGCGTTTCAGTTGAGGTCTCGCCCCCTATGTACCGGAGTGTCATGAAGGCCGTACGGTTCTCTCATCGATTCAATCATATAAAAATCCGGCTGATAATCGATCTCCTTCCAGTCATACCATTCCGGCTTCTCGATCTCCTCGTACTCGACCACCAGCATGGATCCACCGTGCTCTCGACCGTTGTTCGTCGTGTGATGGTCGATGTGGTCATGGGTCATCCAGAGGCCAGGATTGTTCATGTGAACAATCACATCGTAGCGCTCACCCGGTTGCATCCCGATCACATCCGCTTCATAGGGTTCCGGTAACCGTTTGCCGTCCTTGTGGGTAACGATCATGTCGTGTCCGTGCAGGTGAAATGCCACGGGAATGGTCGCCGCATAAAGCCTCATGCGCAGCACGTCACCCTCCCGGACCCGGATGGGCTGTGTCATTGGGAATGATTTTCCGTTGATGGAGTAATAGTTAAGCACGTCTCCGGGGCGCGGCCCGTCCCCGTAGCTGTCCGCATACTTGGCTGACCATCCGGAGAACATGAGGATCGCGTCGTGCGTCACCTTCTGCTCCAGCTCCGACGGCTCTCTGGGTTCTACGATCAAAGGGCCCCACATACCCCGAATACCTACGTGTTCGTTGACATTCACGTGGCAGTGATACCAGAGGCTGCCCACCTTGTCGGCCACGAACCGGTAGGTATAGCTCTCACCTGGCTCGATGGGATGCTGCGTCACATGCGGTACCCCGTCGGATTGCCAGGTTCCTGTCTGGAACACGCCATGCCAGTGCACGGTGTGGCTCAGGCCCGTGAGATTGTGAACGATTACCTCCACTTCATCCCCTTCCTGCACCCGGATCAGGGGTCCGGGAACCTGACCGTTGAACCCCCACACCTGCGCCGTGAAGTTCGGCGCGACATCGATCTCCACCTCCTCGATCATCATCTCGAACTGACGTACCTCTGCCATCACCGTTGATACGGAGATCAAAAGCAGAGTAGTCAGAGTCCACCGCATGATTATCGACATTGAACAGTCTCCTCTTCTTGATTCGGGCGTATATCGTTCTGACCAAACCGTCATGGCCCCTCGCAGCACAGTTCGCGAAGGTAACGAACCAGCACGCGGATCTGGTCATCATCGAGGTTGTGGCTCCAGGCAGGCATCAGTACCGACTGGTTGATGGATGCTCCGCCATTCCTGATGACACGAAACAACTCCTCGTCCGAGCGCCCCATCATCTCGGCACGGTCGGTGTGATCCCTCGGGAACACAGACATGTGCGGCGCATTGATGCCCTTCCCTGTCCCCTCGACACCGTGACACTGAACACAGTAGCGTTCATAGAGCAGGCGGCCTTCCTCGGCCATTGCGGAGCCCGCGACGGCCATCAGCAACACAATCATTACAAGGATTCGCATGGTTACTCCTCGGCGATGGTCTTGAGATAGTTCGCCAGCCTGTGGATGGCGGCATCGTTCATCTCGAGCACCGGCATCATCGTGTCCGGATTCCACTGGCCCGGAGATCTCACAAAAGACACGATGAATTGCGGCTGGAGGCGGCTCCAGGCGCTGTACAGCTCCGGTCCCGATACGCCGCCTTCCCCCTTCACGTCCTGGTGGCAGGCCACACAACCCTTGAAGCGCCGGAAGTCCAGCCGCGCCATTCGCAGAGGCACCGAGGCCGGCTCGTACTCTTCCTGCGCGAGCCGGTCCGCGTACGGAGTCAAGGTCATCAGGTATCCGGCCACCTCCTCTGCGAGTTCCGCATCGAGGATCGGATGACTGACAAGACTCGTTTCGTCGATCGCATCGCCCTCTGGGCTTGCCCGGACATTCGCCGACGGGTAGTAGCCGGCGGGCCGGATACGCTCGGGCGCCTGAAGCCACTCGCGCAGCCACTCCTCCCGGTACTTGTCGCCTACGTAGTAGAGCGGCGGGCCGCTCTCCGCCCGGGTCGCGGCCGAATGACGGGGGCCATCACCTACCGGCTTGACTGCGTGACAGGCCACGCAGTTCTCGGTCACGAACGCTGCCATGTCGGTGCCGGCCCCGCCCTTGAAGTACCGGGGCGAGTCATCGGCCCCTACCTGCGCGGCCAGGGCAAGCAACACACCGGAAAGCAGCCATCTGGCAATCGACATGAGATCACCTCCTATCAGTCGCATGGACATGGATCAGCGCGGAATGAGCTTGTCGCCGCGCCCCAGCTCCGGATCGGCGTCGGCATGATTCATCAGCACGGTGATTGCGCCCTTCATGGCATGGCGCATGCGGTGGTCGACGATCGCGTTGTTGGTCGGTCGATCCGCAGGCGGCACGATATCCATCACCATGCCATGGGACGGAGCCACCTCCACGGTCTGCAAGCCGTGGCGCAGGTTCAAAGGATGCCCGTTGTCCCAGACACGATCCCAGATGCCGGCAATCGGATGCAGCGCTGCTGACTCGTTGATCATGGCGTTCACGAAATAGATGCGCACCCGCTCTCCAGGCTCGGCCTCGAGCGTCAGAGCGGCGTTGGGATCATGTACCGGGTCGTAGTGAAAGGACTTGCCATTGATCAGGACGGCCTGCCAGCGCTGACCCATGGTGATATCTTCCGGCGATGTCCCCTGCTCGAACAGATCGCCTTGGACCAGGACATACTCGCGATCGGGTTTCGGATAGGCGTCCGTATACCCATCCTTCGGGTCCACGATGATCACTCCGTACATCCCGCGCGCAATGTGTTCCGACATCGAATCGCTCCCGCAGTGATAAAGGAACACGCCGGGGTAGTCAGCTATGAAGGTGAACTGCTTGCTTTCCCCGGGGCGGACATCACTGAATTCATCAAGCACATCGACACGCGCGGCATGGAAATCCATGGAGTGACTGTTGCCGTTGTCCGGATGGTTGTGCAGCGTGAAGTCGACGGTGTCCCCCTGGCGAACCCTGACTAGCGGACCGGGTATGGTGCCGTCATAGGTCCACATGCGTTGGGTACTGCCGGCATTGTCCACGGCAACATCGACCTCCTTGACCGTCATCTCGACGTTCACGGTCTCGGCGTACAGGGGGTATGCGGCGAATCCGGCCGCGGCGAGCAGCGCGGCGGGCAGTGTGCGTCTCAACATGATGCCTCCCGATTTCGTTGATGTCAGTGAGCGAGAGCTCCAGGACCTGTAGAGGTCGTATTGAACATGCTCTCTGCACGCATCTTTCCAAGTAGCACCATGAATCTCAAGCACAGTTGAGCACTATTTTCGCCGTAACAGTCGGAAGCGGACTAGCCGATGTACCCCGTGAGACGAGGCCGTTACCCTAGGGAATTGGTCACGTTTGTCGGATCTCGCCCTGTATCTATGTCAAGCCATCCCTGTCAGGCGTCCTTTCTCGACCCGCCTATGGCATCCTGGATTCCCTCATTGTAAGATGCTTACTAAACGAATCTTCGAGTCTGAAGAAGGGTACCGGAGGAAGAGATGCAGCTCTCTCAGTTCACTGACTATTCACTCCGGGTGCTGATGTACCTGGGCTTTTGCAACAAGGACCTGGTCACCATTTCCGAGATTTCGAGCGCATATGACGTTTCCAGAAACTATCTCATGAAGGTGGTCAGCCATCTCGCGGCCAAGGGGTTCGTGCATACGACGCGTGGCAAGGGCGGGGGGATTCGGCTGTCTCGCCATCCTTCACTGATCAATCTGGGGGAGGTCATCAGGGAATGTGAGACCGATCTCCGGGTGGTGGAGTGTCTGGGGCCTGTGCAGTCGTCCTGCCCCCTGCTGCCCGAATGCGCCCTGCGCTCAGTTCTGCGTGAAGCGTTACACGGATTTCTCGGCATCCTGGACAAGTACAGCATTCAGGACCTGGTGGCGAGCCCCAACATTGGCCGCGGATTATTGCGCGCCTCCATATGAACCCCGGATTGCCTGCGATGACCCTTCAAGTCCGGGCTACCCGGCCCGCTAGTCCTTGGGATGTCGGCGGACAGCGCTGCGTTAGAGAGGAGAATTCCCAAGGTGAACGAGGATCGCTCTTCCGCCAGCTATGAGAGGATCGCGAAGTACGTGGCCGGTCTGATCCGATCAGGTGTGCTGCAATCGGGGGACCGCCTTCCGTCTCTCAGGCAAGTGAGCCACCGGAACCGCGTGAGCCTGGCGACGACAATCCAGGCCTATCGATGGCTCGAGGAACGTGACCTGATTTTCGCGCGGCCGGGTTCGGGGTTCTTCGTCACCGCCGGGCGTGATGGCTCGATCATGCAGGACATGTCCGAGGCCGGGATGCATGCAGCCGAGCCGCTCCCCGACGACGCAGCCTTCGAACTCTGGCTGCCTCCCCGGCCGGCAGCGGATCTCCTGCCGGAGCACCGCCTCAGCCGGCTCATTGGCGCCATGGTGCGACGCCATCCCTCGGTGATCACGCAACTCACCGATCCAGCCGGGGATCACGATCTTCGAAGGCAGATCGCACGCCGGTTCATGAGTCTCGGCCATGACTGTCACGCCGGGGGGATCGTGATCACCTCCGGGGGCCTCGAGGCGATGACCCTGGCCCTGCGCGCCGTGGCGGAACCAGGTGATGCAATCGCCGTGGAATCCCCTTGCAGTGCATCCACGCTCGGCGTACTGCGAAGTCTGGGGCTGGTGCCCGTGGAAGTGGACGCAACAACCAAAGACGGCATTCGCCTGGACCGGCTGTATGAAACGCTTGCCACCCGGGATATCCGTGCCTGCCTGTTCGCAACAAACTGCTCGGATCCGCTCGGCTATGTGATGTCCGAGGCCAGCAAGCGCGAACTCATGAGCATCCTCGCGGAGCACGCGGTTCCGCTGGTGGAGAATGACATTCTGGGTGACTTGGGCTATGAAACACGTCCATTCCCCGCTGC
Source organism: Thioalkalivibrio sp. (assembly GCA_007120155.1). Classification (GTDB taxonomy): domain Bacteria; phylum Pseudomonadota; class Gammaproteobacteria; order Ectothiorhodospirales; family Ectothiorhodospiraceae; genus Thioalkalivibrio_A. Next base: position 12,472 of record SKOF01000023.1, read on the forward strand.
GGCGTTTGCCACATCGGACAACACCCTGGTCTGCTCATCGTTCACCTACACCCTGGGGCCCGGCCTGCGGCTCGGCTGGCTAGTGCCGGGAAAGTATCTCGGCCGCGTCATGGACCTGAAGGCGGCATCGAGCGTGGCCCCGCCCCCGCTTATACAGCAGGCAGTGGCCAATTACCTCCAAGGCAGCGGATTCGAACGCCACCTTCGTGCGCTGCGACGGGCCCTGCAAGCCCGAGGGGGCGAGTTGGCGCAGGCCGTGCGCACATGCTTCCCCCCGGCCACCCGTTTGCACCCCCCCGCCGGCGGATCGGCCCTGTGGATCGAACTGCCACCGGGCGCCGATGCATGCTCACTGCGAGAGCGTGCACCCGGGACTGGTCTGGACTGGGTTCCGGGCTGCCGGTTCACCACGACCCGCAAGCTATGCCGCTTCATGCGCCTTCCGGCCACCGAGGTGTGGGGGCAGACGATGCACGCGCGAATCGAGGCACTCGCGAAACAGGTGGCGCAAATGACATAAAGGGGGCGCCCTGAACCTCGCGTTGATCACCGTTGCGGGAGGAGTCGCCGGCAGCCACGGCTGAGGCTTTCCTTGGCTGCAATAGTCCCATTCCAACCGTCTCGGACTATTTCGGATTGAGTCAGAACGAATGGGTACGCTCTGCTATCCGAAACGGGCTTTCGGTAACATGATCGACCATCAGCGCGGTCCGGATAGAGTCGTACAGGCGCACTGCCGCGACCGGCATGATAATGCTGGACTCTGGGTCGACCCGGACGGAAATTCCCTCCTCTCCAGCAAGCCCCGCCGTTCCAGGTACCGGCCGACGCGGTGGGCACATCGCTGGGCAACCTGCAATCAGCATGGTGGATAGCTTGCTCTACAACAGCCGATGGTTTCGGATCAATTCGACCAAGCGACCGGCAAGGTCGGAATGGCTCTGGACGTGAAAGATATAGCGCGGCACATCGCGACCGATGGAGTGGGCCATGAAGGGTTCGCCCCAGAAGCTGAGCAGCGCCTCCGGTCGCCCAGTCTTGGGGTTGCTGCCAACAATTACCGAGACCGATGCGTCGATGGGAGACCAATTTGGAGTGCGCACCTTGGCCGCGCCCGCACACTGTGCAACCTTTGACAGCACCTGCGTTCCCCAAAGTTCCTGCTGCTTGGGGTCGAGCACGAACTGGATGGCGGTGACCTTTGGATTTTCTATTGCCGGCCGCAGCAGGTCATCGAACAGCGACTGTGGGCGAAACATCTCCAGACAGACGTGAAACCAGAGCATCTCGCCGGAGGTGTGGGCGAGAAAAGAGCGGCTCACCTCCCGCAGCCGGTGCGGCCCGATCAGTAGCGCCTCAGGCGGCACCGAGTTGGCCGAGAGGCGCTGCAGCAACTCATGATTCTGTTCGAGCCGCTGGTAAGCCCGCTCGGTCGGCGCTTCCCGGCGCAAATCGCGCAGAAAAAGCAGCGCGATCAGCACCACTGCGATGGTGATTAGCACCTCAGTATCGATGAGATGCAACAACTTCATGATGATGACCGCTACCGCCGCAATGATGCCGGCGATCGCTTCCCACTCGACCATACGCAGTTGGCGCAGTCTCTTGTGCAATGGTTCTCTGCTCTGAGGTTCTCCATTCTGGGTCATGGCCGCTGCGGTCTGTCCCGTTCAAGATTGACGATACGGAAGACGCCGAAAGGCTTGTTCCGAAGCTGATGCCGCGTGAGCGGCGCCACATAAGCGCTATCGAACCCTTCGATAGCGGGATGGGGTACCTGGTAGGGGGGCGGGGTCAGGTCGCGCATCGTAACATCCTCAGTGGCCCGGCAATGTCAGGCGGGACGCACCCTAATGCATGCTGCTCGGCCCTCGTGAACTTGGGCCCCGGGTGAATTCCCTCATTCCACTGTAACAATGCGCGACCTGACCACGTAGGGATATAGGAAGCATAGATACCCTTTCCGCGCAGTTCAACGAGTAATCCGTTGCCGCCAAAAGTGCACCAGCTTCACTGCCGTCACGAAATCCACCCGGATGTTACCCGGCCGGTCCTGGAGACCGCGCCCCGGTTGCCACGTTTCAGCAGGTTCCGTGGCTTGGCACAAACGCCGCCCTGCCCCTTCCCGACGAAAGCAGCCACATACGCGGTTGCAGGCTGACAAGGCGCTCCTGACAGCCGCCACCAAGGGCCTCAGCCGAACAGGCGGCTCGGCGGAGCCCGGCTCTCGGGTAACCGGACCAGCCGACGCACAGCCGTCTTTTCCTACTGGTGAGTGAGGATCTCTTCGATCAACGCTGGGTCTTCGATGCAGGCGATGACTCGGACGGCCCCGCCGCATCGCTGACAGGTCTCGATCTCGATATTAAAGACACGCTTGAGCCTCTGTGCCCATGTCATCGAGGGCCGACGCTCGGCATGCGACCGGCCTTGTGTCTCGGGAAGTGCCTTGGACTTGTTGCCCTTGCCCCGCCTGACGGGCGTCAACAACGCACGGTGTTTGCTGTTGGGGTGAAGACACCGTGGAATCTTGTGAGATTCACTCGCGGCACTGGTGTCCGTACACGACGCGCCCGAATGCCGCGCTTCACGGGAGTGTTTATGGCGCCTCCTCACGTTCTGGTTACAGCATGACAAGACCCGCCCCCCGATGACCGCGATCCACCGGCACGGTAGGACGATTGGGCCCGGAAGATCGTGGCGCGGATCCATGAAACGGGCAGCGCCGGTTGACGTGGATCAACTGCACGGCCAGGGCTATGCATAAGGAGATATATCCGGACAACCCGCTGCGGACTATGGTCACTTTCACCGATGATATTGAGAAAATCGGTGTTAATGATTTCTTACATCGGAAACTGCGATATTAAAAACGAGGGAGTGACCTATGGCCAAGCAGCATGACACGCCCAATCTGGACCAGCTCGAAAGCGGTCCGTGGCCCAGTTTTGTCACCGGACTGAAGCGGCTTGCGGAACGAAGCGACATGATCGGAGACGTGCTCGGGCAACTCGAGTACTCCTATCAGACCCGCAAGGGCTACTGGAAGGGTGGCACTATCTCGGTTCGAGGCTACGGGGGCGGCATCATTCCCCGCTTTTCCGAGGTGACCGACAGGTTTCCGGATGCCGCTGAATTCCACACGCTGCGTGTTATGCCGGCACCCGGCATGCACTACGACACCGGCATCCTGAGAAAGCTCTGCGATATCTGGGACAGGAACGGCTCGGGGCTTCTGGCCTTGCACGGCCAGAGCGGCGACATGATGTTCCAGGGGGCACGCTCGGATCAGGTGCAGCAGGCGTTCGACGAGATCAACGAACTGGGTTTCGATCTCGGCGGCGCCGGTCCCTCCGTGCGCACCTCCATGTCCTGCGTCGGAGCGGCGCGCTGTGAACATTCCTGTTACAGCGAGGCGGTCGCGCATCGAAAGGTGATGAACGCCTTCGTCGATGATCTTCACAGACCGGCCCTGCCGTACAAGTTCAAGTTCAAGTTCTCCGGGTGCCCCAACGACTGCATGAACTCGATTCAGCGCGCCGATATGGCCGTCATCGGGACCTGGCGGGACGATATCCAGGTCAAGCAGGAGGAGGTCGGCGAGTTCATCAAGGCCAAGGGCCGGCAGTACGTCATCGACAACGTGGTCGCCCGGTGCCCGACGAGCTGCATCACGCTCAAGGACGACGACACGCTGGACATCGACAACCGCAACTGCGTGCGCTGCATGCACTGCATCAACGTGATGACCAAGGCCCTGTCACCGGGCAATGACAAGGGTGTCACCATCCTGGTGGGCGGAAAACGCACGCTCAAGATCGGTGACCTGTTCGGCACCGTCATCGTGCCTTTCAAGAAGCTCGAGACCGAAGAGGACTATGACAGTCTGGTGGAACTGGCCGGGACGATCATCGATTTCTGGGCGGAGAACGGCCTGGAGCATGAACGCTGTGGCGAAATGATCGATCGTATCGGCCTGACGAACTTCCTCGAAGCGATCGGACTGGGGGTGGATCCGGCCATGATCGCGCACCCGCGTACCAGCTCCTATGTGCGTACCGACAAATGGGAGGAAGAAGCGGAGAAATGGCGCATGCGCCATGCCGAGAGCGCGGGCTGAACATGCCGGTCCCATCGTGTCACCTCTCAGACTGAATTGATCAGGAGAACCAATACGATGTCACAGCAGCAGTTACGACAGGCGGTGGAGAGCGGCGTCCCGGACGCATTCCAGTACATGCACCCGTTGATGGCCAGAAACTATGGCCAGTGGGACTGGCATGATCGACCGCGTCCGGGTGTGTTGCATCATGTCGCGAAGAGCGGGGACCAGATCTGGACCGTGCGCGCGGGCACACAGCGGCAAATGGACACGGACACCATCCGCAAGCTCTGCTCAATCGCGGACGAGTTCGCCGAGGGTCATGTGCGCTTCACGATCCGGAGCAACATCGAGTTCATGGTCAGCGCCGCAGAGAAGGTGGATCCGCTGATCGGGAAACTCAACCAGGAAGGGTTTCCGGTGGGCGGCACGGGCAATTCCATGTCCATGATCGCGCATACCCAGGGCTTCCTGCATTGCGACATACCCGCTACGGATGCATCCGGAGTGGTGAAATCCCTCATGGATGAACTCTACGACGAGTTCGTCAATGAGCGGATGCCCAATCGCGTGCGCATCTCCACGTCCTGCTGCCAGATCAACTGTGGCGGACAGGCGGATATCGCCATCAACGTGCAGCACACCAAGCCGCCGAAAATCAACCATGATCTCGTGGCCAACGTCTGCGAACGTCCCTCCGTGGTGGCGCGCTGTCCCGTGGCGGCCATCCGGCCCGCGCTGGTCAACGGCAAGCCATCCCTGGAAGTGGACGAGAAGAAGTGCATCTGCTGCGGCGCCTGTTATCCGCCCTGCCCGCCCATGCAGATCAATGATCCGGAACATTCAAAGCTGGCCATCTGGATCGGGGGCAAGAACTCCAACGCGCGCTCAAAACCGACCTTCCAGAAACTGGTGGCGGCGGGCCTGCCCAACAATCCGCCCCGTTGGCCGGAGGTCGCGGCGCTGGTGAAGAAGATCCTGCGCTGCTACCAGGAGGACGCCAAGGACTGGGAGCGGGTCGGAGAATGGGTTGAGCGTATCGGCTGGCCCGAGTTCTTCAAGAAAACGGACCTTCCCTTTACGCGCTTCCACGTGGAGAACTGGCGCGGAGGGCGTAACAGTCTGAACGCCTCGACCCATATCCGCTTCTGATCAGTCTTGCAGGAGCCGGATTAACGAGACCCACCCCTCGGGGCCCAAGCGGCCCCGAGGGACCGGATACTCACAGGACAGCTCAAGTTATGACAAACGCCATACTGGTAAACGAGGGGCCTTTTCAGCATCAGGCGGTCGACACAGTCTACCAGTTCTGCAAGGCCGCCATTGATCTCGGCCACGAGGTCTTGCCTGCGTTTTCCTACCACGACGGCGTAACGCACCTGGCGGCGATTTGCGCGATCTGCAAGAGCCAGTTCTCGAAGGTACTGCCCTATTACGGATTCCAGATGGACCAGATCGTGAGCGTGCACCAGTTGGTGAGTGACGC
>SKOF01000415.1 GCA_007120155.1 Thioalkalivibrio sp.
CCACTTCGAAAGCCGCTTCAAGGGACTGGTCGGGGCCGTCTACCGGCTCAGGGCCGCCTGCGAAACCCTCGGTTACCGGCGAACGCCCAATCTCGCCGTCTGCCGCGAACTGCTCAGTTAGGTGCTCATGAAACGATACATAGGTGCATTGTTGTTAGGCTTTTTAAGCCACATGGCGTACTCGCAAGAGCACGTAGCAACCTTCATGATGACGTCTGAATGCGTTTCTTCTGTTGAAGTCAAAGCATCGAATTATTTCCCGGGGTGGGATCTAAAGATCACCCTCCAGGACGTGGCCGCAAGCGATTTGCATGAGTTCAGCAGTGATCGGATGGGAAAGAAAATATTACTCATTGACGGGAATGGAAACCAAGTATTGCGAGGCGGTGCGGTCGTACGAGAACCGCTACCATCCCCGTTCGTGATTTCGGGAATTCAGACAGAAGAGGAAGCGACTAAGGCAAGAATTGGAATACTTTCGTCAAGCGGACCATGCGGTGTCGGTGGCACTCGTTAATTGAGCGGCCGGGAAGATAGATGACCAAATAGTCGGGAGACATGGGTAATAGTCACCGACGTCGGCGCTAACGCGCCTCCGCGGCTGAGCTTGATCGTTAGAACACCGTTTCCCAAGTCACTTCACCTCATCAGCCCTGATCTGAGGGTTTGGTTTGTTCGTTGGGTCTACCAAGATCGCTCCTTCGCCCCAGCCGCATAACAAAGGTGTGCGATCCCTGCGACCATATACAGCCAGAAGTAACGATGGCCAATCGAGCCCTCTGGTCGCCCACTTAATATACTGACGAGCACCAACACAAGTATAAAAAAACCCATCATTGCCGAGAATACTCTGGTTCCTTGCCGCTCATGCGCAAAGAATCGAAACCAGAACAACGCCTCCATGCCCGCAATCACAAGGGGCCCCATGAAAACTCTCGATTGAAAGGCTGTAGGCACGACCTGAGTACTTTCAGATCGTAATACGAAGTAAGCGAACTGCCATGCGCTAACAAGAATCAAGGACCATACTGACAAGACAAAGATGCCCCTGAGGACTGGATTTGTTGCCATGAGCTATGCGGTCTCCACTTCTCCTGTCCAACGTCCATATGGGCCGCGGGTTTCCCTACAGCGCAGCGGAAGGGTAAGCCGTCGGCTCGACGTGGTTGCTATGCTCTGTCTAGGGGGACCTTAATGGACCCTTTCTCCTGTCCAACGATCCCGGCCTTTCCAAAAAGGGCAGGTTGGACATTCTTGTCCTTCTGGGTAGTCCACTCCCTCCTCGTGAGGACAACCGATAATAGCGTTCATTAAGGCGCAAAACGGGGGCCGGATCAAGGCGGCGTCAGGAGCCGGCGCCCTGGAGCGGGTATCGTCTTTCTTTATTCTGTGTTTTCGAGACCGAAGGCCGGATCTGGTCTTCACCCCGCTGCACGCCTTCCGGCCCTGTCGTTCCTCAATGGCTGGTACCCGGGTCGAGGCGCGTCTTGTTGTAGACGTTGTACTTGCCGGAGGGCCGCTTCATGGGGATGCGCTTGACCTCCTCGAGGGTGTCGCCGTCGTAGATCACGATTGCGCCGTCGTCGTCCCAGATGCTCAGGATGGCGTAGCGCCCGTGGCGGTCGTATTCCACGTGCGCGGCGGTCTTGCCGGGCGCCGGACGCAGGGTGCGCACGATCTCCAGGGTGTTCTTGTCGATGATGTGCACCGCGTCCCTGTTCGGGCCGAAGAAGACATCCACCCAGGCATAGGGCGAGTCGCCATGGCTGCGCATGAAGAAACCCGGGCCCAGGGTGTCGATGCGCTCGATGATCTTCCATTCCTGCATGTCGATGACGCTGACCTGCCCCTCCCGAAGGTTGGGGGTCGCAAGCACCGGCCGGCCGCGGTACTCCCAGCTGATCCCGGAACCCAGGTGCGGCAAGCCGGTAAGATCCAGTTCGGCCACCTTGAGCCCCTCGTCCAGGTTGACCACCTGGGCGTTGTTGGCATTGCGCGCCGCGCCGATCAGGTGCCGGTAACCGGGGTCGAAGAAGAAGTCGTCCAGGTAGTCGTCCAGTTCGATGCGCCGCAGGGGGAACCCGGGTGTCGCATAGCCGATCTCCCACACCTCGGCCACATCCCTGAGCGCGACGATGAAGCTCTCGCGCGGCGCGGCCGTGTAGACGGCGCTGACCCGCGACGAGGTTCCCTCCGCGTCGCGCGCCTCCAGGATCTTCAGGGGGGTGAGGTCCTCGGCATCCAGCAGCACGGCGCTGTGGGGCAGATAGTTGCCCACCAGCAGATAACGGCCGTCTCCGGAGACGGCCACGTTGCGGGTGTTGATGCCGGCGCGAATCTCGGCCACGGTCTTCATGTTGTAGATGTCGAACTTGCTGATCCAGCCGTCGCGGGAAGCGAAGTAGACAAAACGTCCGTCGGGCTCGTACTTGGGGCCGCCGTGCAGCGCGTAGCGGGTGGGGAAGCGGGTGAGCACCTCCAGGCTGTCGCCGTCCAGCAGGCTCGCGTGATGGTCGCCCAGCTCCACCACGATGAACAGGTTCAGGGGGTCGGCGTCGAACAGCGGCGTATCACTGAGCTCACTGCGCTCATGGTGCACCACCCGGGAGGCGTCCATCTCCGCCATCCCCCAGACCGGCATCTCGGCCAGAGGCTCGTAGATGAAGTCCACCAGCAGGCTGATCTGTTCGGCATCCAGTTCGTGCGAAAAACCCGGCATCTGGGTGGCAATGCGGCCGTCGGCGATCACCTCGGCGGCAGCGTCCGGGCGCAGGCGCCGCAGGTTCTCCGGCAGCAGCGCGGGGCCCATGCCGCCAAGCCGGTTGGCGGCATGACAGCTGGCACAGTGCTGCTCGTAGAGCCGCTTGGCCTCCGCCGAGAGGCCCGGCGACGAGATCAACAGGAGAGCCGCCGCGCACAACAGCGCGACGACAACGTGACGTGGGGGGAGCTTGCGCATCGGGTATCATCCGCCGGTTTCGGGCCCCGGTCGGGGCCCGGTTTCATCGAAAGTCATACTTCTCCGGGATGCTGCGGCGCGAGTAGGGGAACATCTGCAGCCGCTCGCCCGTGCCGCTGACGCCGATCTCCTCGTCGGTGAGGTAACAGGCCGGATCCTCCTGCCACGGGTCGCCGGTCAGCTGCCAGGCCCTGACCCGGGTATTGCCGCCGCACACCGACCGGTACGCGCATTCGCCGCAACGCCCCTTGAGCGGCCGGGGCGTGGCCTTGAGCCCGGCCATGAGCGGGTCGCGGGTATCCTGCCAGATGTCGGAGAAGGGGCGCTCGCGCACATTGCCCAGGTTGTAGTCCCACCAGAAGGTGTCCGGGTGGACGTTGCCCAGGTTGTCGATGTTGGCGATGTTCACGCCGCTGGAGTTGCCGCCCCACTGCTCGAGCCGGGCACGCATGTAGTCAAGATGCTCGGGATAGTGGCGCGCCACCCAGAACAGCAGGTACACGCCGTCCGCGTCGTTGTTGCCGGTGACGAACTCGCGGTGGCGCCCGGCCCGGACATCCTGCCAGCAGGTGTCGAACAGCAGGTCCATGGCCTGGCGGGTGACCTGGTGAAAGGCATCGTCCTTGCGGTTGCGGTTGCCGCGTCCGGCGTAGTTCAGATGCGACAGGTAGAACTTGTCCACGTCCTCGCGTTCCATCAGGGCGAGCAGCTCGGGCAGTTCGTGGGCATTGTCCATGGTGATGGTGAAGCGCATGCCCACCTTGATGCCGTTCTCCCGGCACAGGCGGATGCCGTTCATGGACTCCTCGAACGCCCCCTTGCGCCGACGGAAGTGATCATGGGTCTCCTCGATCCCGTCGATACTGATGCCCACGTAGTCGTAGCCCACCTCGGCGATGGGCCCGATGTTGTCGCGGGTGATGAGCGTCCCGTTGGTGGACAGGCCCACGTAGAAACCCATGGCCTTGGCCCGTTGCGAGACCTCGAAGATGTCCCGGCGCAGCAGCGGCTCGCCGCCGGAGAGGATCAGCACGGGCACGCCGAAGCCCTTGAGGTCGTCCATCACCGTGAACACCTCCTGCGTGCTCAGCTCACCCGGGAAGTCCTTGTCCGCCGAGATGGAGTAGCAGTGCTTGCAGGTGAGGTTGCAGCGCCGGATGAGATTCCAGATCACCACCGGCCCCGGAGGCTTGCGGTGGGGCGGCAGGACCGCCTCGGCGCCTTCGACCAGGTTGTGGAGTTCGCGCATGTACTGGCTGATTCTGAACATGGTCTTGTCCTCAGGCCGTCAATCGCAGGCCGGTTTTCTTGAGGATGCGCCGGCTGAACAGGACCTCGTGGCCCAGATCGTCCGGCCCCAGAAGTTCGGAGATGATGCGCACCTTGCGCTCCGCCTCCTCGCGGCTGTCCGCATGCACCATGGCGAACAGGTTGTAGGGCCAGTCCGGCGGATGACGCGGCCGGTGATAGCAGTGGCTGACGAAATCCAGGGCACCCACCCGGGGGCCCAGTTCGCCGATGCGCTCGTCGGGCACATTCCACACGCTCATGCCGTTATGTGTGAATCCCAGCCGGTAGTGGTTGGGTACAGCGGCGATGCGCCGGATGATGCCCCGTTCCTGCATGCGGCGCAGGCGGTCCATGACCTCCCGCGCGTCGACGCCCAGCTCCCCGGCCAGCGCATGGTACGGCTCGGGGACCAGCGGCAGGCCGGTCTGGGTGGCAACGATCAGCGCCCGGTCCAGGGCGTCGATGGGGGCCTCGTCATCCGGCCGCGAGGCCGGGGTCGGTTGTGATGTCGCGCGGTTCATGGGATCAGACCGGCAGCCTCAGTCTCACGTAATACTCCTCGAGCTTCGGCATGTTGTAGCAGGGATAACCGCTGGCCTGCTCGATGCGCCCGAGCACCTCGGCGATGGCCTGCGGGGTCTCGGTGGCGAGAACGAACCACATGTTGAACTCGTGCTCGCGCTCGTAATTGTGGGCCACCTCGGTGAAGCCGTTGACGATGCCTGCCACGCGCTCGAGGTCCCCGGCGGGCACGCGCATGGCCACCAGAGAGAACGCGCCGCCGAGGCGCTCCGCCTGATACATGGGACCGAAGCGGGTCAGGAAACGTTCATCCAGCAGGCGCCCGAGCCGCCCGATCAGGGTCTGCTCGTCGGTGCCCAGTTGAGCCGCCACCTGCGCGTAAGGCCGCTCGCAGACCGGGAATCCGTCCTGCAGCGTATTGATGATGCGGCGGTCCAGGGCGTCCAGGGCGCCGGCCGGAGCTTCATGTGCCATAGCCCGCCTCGCGCGCCGGCTGCGGCGCATCGCTGCCGTGGTAGCGCGCGCCGCACTGCTTGAAGCGGCGGCGGCTGAACAGCACCTCGTGGTCGACGGACTGCAGGCCGCATTCCTGCACCAGTTGCCCGATGCGCGCCCGCACCTCGTCGTGGGATTTGCCATGGATCATGCAGAACAGGTTGTAGGGCCACTCCGGCAACTGGCGGGGCCGCCGGTAACACAGGGTGACGAAGTCGTAGCGGCTGAAAGACCGCCCCAGTTCGGCCACCCGGTCGTCCGGCACATCCCAGACCACCATGCCATTCGCACGATATCCCAGTTCACGATGGCGGACGACCACGCCCAGGCGCTTGATAGTGCCCTGACTGCGCAGCGCCGCCAGACGATCCACCACCTGCTGCTCGCTCAGCCCGAGCCCGCGGGCGATCTCCGCGTAGGGCCGGGGCGTAAGCGGCAGGCCCTTCTCGATGGCTCCGATCAACGCGATGTCGGTGCGATCCAGCGAACCGATCGGCCCGCGGATGGCTCGCAGATGGTCCCTGAACCGGTTCATGTCCATCGCAGGTCGAACCCCAGGTCGATGTGATAATCCTCGATCAGCGGCAGCGCGAGGATGGGCATGCCCGTGCGCGCCTCCATGTCCTCGAGCACCGCGCACAGTTCGTCCTCGTCCCTGGCCGTCACCACGAACCACAGGTTGTACTCGTGTTCGCGCTCGTAGTTGTGATTGACGTTCGGGTAGTCGTTGATGAGCCCGGCCACCGCCTCGAGCCGCTCCGGCGGCACCGCCATGGCGGCCAGGGTGCTGGCACCGATGCTGTGGGGCCGGAACACCGCGCCCACCCGGCTCACCAGCCCCTGTTCATGAAGCCGCGCAAGGGCGGAGAGGACTTCCGCCTCGCTGACCCCCAGTTGCGCGGCCATGTCCGCATAGGGCTGCGTACTGAGCGGCAAATGATGCTGGAAGTCGTTGAGCAGGTGCTTCTCCAGGGGTGAGAGGTCCATGGGGCGCCTCACAGTCCGATGCGGTGGGCGCGGGCGGTGAAGAAGATACCGCTGGGGCTCTCCACATCCAGGCGCCCGAGCCGCTCCAGGGAGTATGCGTCGTAGATGTGCACCTCGTTGGCGTCACGCACCGATACCCAGATGTGCTCGCCGCGCGGGGTGAACTCCATGTGCAGCACCGCCGGGCCCGGTTTCAGCTCAGCGGTGATCTCCAGGGTGTCCACGTCGATGATCTGCAGGGTGTCGTTGTCCGGGTAGGCGAAGTTGACCCACACCGCATGCTGGTCGGGGCTTGCCATGACGAAGATGGGCTGGCCGTGCACCGGGATGCGCGCCACCTCGCTCCAGTCGCGCCGGTTCACCACCAGTACGGAGTGGTGACCCACCGCCGGCATGAAGGCGTAGTCGCCCGCCATGGCCCAGCCCTCCAGGTGGGGCATCTTGAACACCGGCAGGGGTTCGTCTCCGCGGCCGTAGCCGTCCATGATGCGCTGCACGCCGGTGTCGGGATCGCGCAGATCCAGCAGGGCCATGCCGTCCTCGCCGAACAGACCGGCGATGTAGTAGCGCCCGTCGGGGGTGATCAGGGCATCGTAGGGCTGGCGGCCCACGTCCCGGTGGCGGGTGATGCGCGGCTCCTTGCCCTCGCTGAAATCCGCCACCCAGATCTCACCGGCCTCGAACAGGGTGAACACGAAGCGCTGACGCGGGGCGTCCACCAGACCCACCACCTTGGAACGCTCGCCCTTGTCGTCCACCGCCGGGATGTCGGCCACCAGTTCCAGGGTGCGCGCGTCGAAGACCTTCACGCCGCCGGGGTCGTAGTTGGCCACGGCCAGCAGGCGGCCGTCCTGGGAGATGGCGCCGCCGATGCTGTTGCCCGACTGGATGATGCGATTGGTGATGCGCCGGGTGAGCAGGTCCACCTGGGTGAGACCGCCATCGCGCCCGAACACGTAGGCGTAGCGCGCGTCGCGCGAGTACTTCACCGAGGCATGGGAGAGATCGCCCAGGCCGGTGATCCGCGCGAGGCTCTCGCGGGTGGTGGTGTCGACGATCTGCACACTGCCGGTGGCCCGTTCGATGATCACGCCCAGATCGCCGGTGCCGCGCAGCTGCCCCGCCTCGCCACCGGCGACTGCCGCCTGGCCCAGGGCCATGAGCAGCACCAGGGTCAGCAATCGCCCGAGTCGGGTCAAAGGTCTCACTGGATATCCCCCTCGTAAAGCAGATCCACCAGCCATCTCGCCTCGTCCTCCGTCAGGATAGTAGACCAGGGCGGCATGGGCGTGCCGGGGCGCCCGTACAGGACGGTGGCCACCATGGTCTCCCGGTCGCGTTCCGCCAGGGCCTGCGGCGTGATCGGCGGGCCCAGCCCGCCGCGCATGGTCAGGCCGTGGCAGGAGCCGCAGTCCTGCTTGAGCAGGTGGCGCAACTCGGCCTTGCGTGGCTCACTGAGCTGCGGCTCCGCCGGGGACACCGCCGGCAGACTCAGCAGCGCGCCCAGCAGCAGCCATGCGGACGCCCGGTTACGCACTCTGCTCACGCGCGTCCTCGCGCGCCTCCGGGGACTCGGGGCGATACCAGTCCAGCGCCCCGGCCATGGACACCACCTTGCCGACGATGAACAGCACCGGCGGGCGAAACTGCGCCTCGCGGGCCCGCGGACCCAGTTCGGCGAGCGTGGTGATGATGCGCCGCTGTTGCGTGGTCGCGCCATCCTGGACGGCCGCGGCGGGCGTGTCGCCGGACAGGCCGGCCTCAATGAGCCGGGCACTGATCTCGTCGATATTGGAGAGCCCCATGTAGATGACCAGCGTATGGTCGGAGTTGGCCAGGCGCGTCCAGTCATGGGGCAGGGGCAGGTTGCTGCGACTGTGGCCGGTAATGATCTGCACGCCGGTCGCCAGCCCGCGGTGGGTGAGCGGAATGCCGGCATACGTGGTTACGGCGGTGGCCGCGGTCACGCCCGGGACAATCTCGAAGCGCACGTTGTGCCGGCGCAGGTACTCGGCCTCCTCGCCGCCGCGTCCGAACACGAACGGATCACCGCCCTTGAGCCGCACCACCACCCGCGCCCTGGCGGCCACCCTGACCAGCAGCCGGTTGATCTCGTCCTGGGGCAGGGTGTGGCGGTCCGTCTCCTTGCCCACATAGATCCGGCTTGCGCCCGCCGGGATGAGGTCCAGCACACCCCTGGAGATCAACCGATCGTAGACAACCACATCGGCCCGCTCGATCAGCCGCAGCGCCCGGATGGTCAGCAGATCCGGGTCACCCGGTCCCGTTCCCACCAGATAGACGCAGGAGTTATCGGTCATTTCTTCGCCACCCTTGTCTCGTAATAAGCGCATCAACAGCGATCCCGGCGGACCCATCGGTGCATCGTTCCTCACAGGCTAACATGCTGTCGGTATTGAGGTTTCACGTGCTGACGACGTGCATGTGACACGGGGCGATCACCGAATTTTTCCAATGTGCCGCGTACCGGGCCCCTTTTGGCTTCCATTATTGATTGCCCACCGGGGTGCAGCGCCTTGATATCGGTCAAATTTTGTATCCACGGTACATCTTTTGCTCTCACATCGCGTCGCGGCGGCCCCGGCCGAACGGTCCGGCCTGCACGGGCGGTGTGATGGGCCGGCTGATGTGCGCTATGCTGAAACCCGTTTCAGACCGACGAGGACGCCCCATGGCGCCCAGGATCACACGTCTGGCGCTGCTGGCCGTGGCCATATCGGGGGGCACGGTGGCGGCCCAGGACTATCTCCGCGATCATGCCGAGGTGGAAGCGTTGCTCAGCGGCGCCACACTGTCCGGTATCTATCTGCGCAGCCAGTCGGCCTATGTACTGGAGTTTCACCCGGACGGCTCACTGGTCGACGGCCAAGGCGCATCGGCGCGCTGGTGGGTCAGCGACAGCGGCCAGTATTGCCGCGAGTGGCTCAGTGGCCGGCTGGCGGGCAACAAGGCCTGCATGGATCTCACGCGTGACGGCGATCAGATCGCCATCTACTCCAATGGCAACAGGGTGGCGGAAGGCACACTGAGCCGCTAGGGACGCGGGTCGACCCGATCAGCGAACCGTCCTGGCGATGATCTCCTCGATCTCGCTGTCGGACGCGGACATGATCTCGGCCACCTCGGGCGGCATCATGTCCACGAAGGCACCGGTGTTCATGCGGGCGATGAACACCTCCCCGCCGGAGGTCTGGTAGATGCTCACGCGGCACGGCATGAAGGCGGAGATGGGGCGATAGTCGTCATTGCCCAGAATCCGCGCACTGTACTTGCCGCTGCATACATCCAGGATCACCACCGGATCCAGGGTGAAGCCCCGCTCGGACAGCACGCCCGCCATGTTGTTGACATTGAGCACACTCCAGCCCGCCTTGACCACTTCCTCCTGGAAGACCTTCAGGGTCTCGGGGAAGGACTTGTTGCTCTTGACGACCTGTACCAGTTGAGGCTGATCTGCAGCGCCGCCCTGGGCCATCACGAGGCCGGGAAGCGCCCACGCCAGCGCGAGCAGCAGGCCGAGGGTCGCGAGGACCGGGCGTCTGTTGTTGCGTGCGCGCAGTGCGATGCTGTCGTTCATGGTGTCGACTCCTTAAGTGATTGAAAAGGATCTGTGCGGTTACTGATCGGTGTCCGTGGAAGCCGGCTCCCGGTTGAGCATCCGGGCAAGGAAGGGAGGGCTTGCCTCGCCGAAATAGAGGGTGCGATGCGGGAACGGGATCTCCACACCCTGGGCGTCGAAGGCGTACTTGACGCGACGCAGGAACTCGCGGCCCACGTACCACTGCTTGATGGGCCGGGTCTTGATGCGTCCCTTGATGACCACCGCGGAATCCCCGAACCTGTCCACACCGAAGATCTCCATGTCCTCGATGATGCTGGGGCCGTACTCCGGATCGGCCTTCATCTCGTCGCCCACGGCCTTCAGGATACCCACCACCCTGTCGGTGTCCTCCTTGTAAGCCACGCCGATGTCGAACACATAGGCCGACCATTCCCGGGTGAGGTTGGTCACCGCGTCGATGGTGCCGTTGGGGAAGATGTGCACCTTGCCTTCCAGGTCACGCAGCACCAGCGTTCGGAAGTTGATGGACTCCACCAGCCCGCCGGTACCATTGACCACCACCACGTCCCCCACCCGCACCTGGTTCTCCAGGATAAAGAAGAAGCCGCTGATGATGTCCCGCACCAGGTTCTGGGCGCCGAAGCCCACCGCAAGACCCAGCACACCGGCCGAGGCCAGGATGGGCGTGACCGAAACGCCGAACTCGTTGAGGATCACCAGCAGGGCCATCACCCAGACGACGATCATCACCGCCTGGCGCAGCAGCCGTACCAGGGTCTCCGCGCGCTTGCTGGCCTCCGAGGGGATGTCCCCCTGCTGCTTGCCCCGCTCGACGAGCCGCCGTTCCATGCGCGACAGCGCCGTGCGCACGGCATACATGACCGCCCATGCCATCACCAGGATCAGCAGGATACGCAGGGTCGAGAAGATCAGGTCGTCCCATTGAACCTGTTCGAAGTATTCTAGGACGAGATCCATGTTTGATGCTCCAGCGGTTGTATCTACATGGTCGAACGAAGTGCGAAGTTGGAATTTAGAAGTGGGAAGTCAGGATCTCTTCTCCAACTTCCCAATTCACACTTCCCACTTTCAGGCCGCCCACCCCAGTTCCTTCGCCTTCTGCCGCGCCAGCGCCGGCACGTCCTGGGCGACGAAGTGGCGGTGCAGGACCTGCACGCCGATCATGTGGTTGATCACGGCATCCAGCTGCACCTGGGTGGAGACGGTGGTGTCCTCGGCCTCGTGCAGATCGAACAGTGCCTTCACGCCGGCGGGGTCCAGCAGGCCGGCGGCTTCGATGGCCTCGTCGGACAGGTACTCATCAGCCAGCGCACGCATGGCCGCCCACTTCTTCGGGTCCGTGTGCGCCGGGGGCGCCATGAACGCGAACTTCTCGCGCTCGTAGAGCACCTTCGGCAGCAGCCCCTTCATGGATTCACGCAGCACGTACTTCTCCGTACGGCCGCGAATGCGCATGGAAGGCGGAATCCGCGTGGCGAACTCGGCCAGGTGATGGTCCAGGAACGGCGGGCGCGCCTCCATGGAGTTGGCCATGTCCACCCGGTCACCGCCCCAGGTGAGGATCTGACCTTCCAGCATGGTCTTGATCCACACGTACTGGGCCTTGTCCAGGGGATGGCGTCCCTCGATCATGTCGCCGTCCAGCGCCTCCGCGATGGCGCGTCCAGGTTCATAGCCCTTCACCTGTTCGCGCATGGCCGCGGACAGGAGACCGGGCACATGGGCTGCGCTCGCCAGCCAGGGCTGCAGGCAGGACGGCGTGAAGCCCACCAGATCGTTCAGGGCCGGATCATTCAGTTCGTTCTCCGCGAGCATGGCGCCGGAGAACAGCTTGTTGCTCTCGGCCAGCATCTGCTCCCAGCTCGCCCGCTCGGCCGCATCCATGGTGTCGAGGCCGTGCAGGAACATGTCGCGGCGGAAGGCCGGATATCCGGCAAACAGCTCGTCGGAGCCCTCACCGGTGACCACCACCCGGTAACCGGCCTTGTTCACGTGCCGGCTCATGAGCAGCTTGGCCACGCCCAGCGTGTTGTAGATGGTGCGCTCGGCGTGCCACAGGGTCTCCACGAGATTGTCGTAGAGGTGGTCGGCGTTCAGCCGCATGATGTCCTGATCGGCCCCCACGGATTCGGCCATCTCGGTGGCGATGGCGGTCTCGTCGTAGTCGGCATTGTCGAAGCCGATGGTGAAGGCCTTGACCGGCGCCTGCTGGTTGGCGGCGGAAAGTCCCAGCGTGATGCAGGAATCGATACCGCCGGACAGGTAGCATGCCACCGGCACATCCGCCTCCAGGCGCAGTTGCACGGCCTCCATCAGCTCATGGCGCACGCCTTCGATGTAGACCTCGTCGTCCTCGGGCTCGCCCCGTTCGGAGAGCAACGGGAAGTCCATATCCCAGTAGCGCTCGTCGTGGATTTCGAACTTGCCGTGTCGGCGCTCGATGGTCACCACATGGCCCGGCTTGACCTGGTGAATGCCGTCGAAGGCCGTCGTGCCGGGAACCACCGTCTGCATGAGCTGGTGATAGAGCCCCCTGGCATTGAAGCGGCGCGGCACGGCAGGATGCGCGAACAGCACCTTGATCTCGGAACCGAAGACGATCCGGCCATCCACCTCGGTCCAGTAGAGGGGCTTCACGCCGAAACGGTCGCGAATCAGCATCAGGCGGTCCTTGGCGCGATCGTACAGGGCCACGCCGAACTCGCCGCGCATCTGCTTGAGCGTCTCCTCCAGGCCGTAGCGCTCGTACAGATGCAGCACCATCTCCGAATCGCTCTTGGTACGGAACTTGGCGCCCCGGGAGGTCAGTTCGGTGCGGATGCGCTTGTAGTCGTAGAGTTCGCCGTTCACGGCCAGCATCAGGTTCCCGTCATGGGAGACGAACGGCTGGCGGCCGCGGTTTTCGTCCAGGTCGATGATGGTCAGCCGGGCATGGGAGAAACCCACACCCCGGTCTTTCTCCACCCGGTAGCCGAACCCGTCCGGCCCCCGGTGGTACTGGATGGCCGCCATGGCCACCAGGGTCTCGGGATCAACGGGCTGCTTCGGATCGGCGTTCATCACGCCAGCAATTCCACACATCTGTGCCTTCTCCTGCGAATGTCAATCAATCGGTTGCAGCGCTCGAATCGCGCAACGAAAACTTCAAATGGACAGCAAAGAACCTCTTCTAGAGAGGATCAACATGGTCAACGGAACTGGATTCAGTCGAGAATCATGCAAGTTCCGTTAATCCTGTCGAATCAATTCCTGATCCCATGAATCCTGAGAAATCCTGCTCATCCCGTCGTTCGTTTAGCCTCAACCCCGGGTCGGATCCGGGGTGTCCATCACCTCACTGATCCGGCGCACCATGCAGGTGAGCAGAGCCATGCGGATGAACACGGCACCGCGCGCTTGTGCGAAGTACCAGTTGTGGGGTGTCTTGTCGAGGTCCGTGGACAACTCCTCGCCGCGCGCCAGCGGGTGGAGGATGATCGCACCTTCCTTGAGGGGTGAATCGGGGGTCAGACGCATGTCCATGCCCATGGCCTCGAAGGTATCGCCCACCCAGGCGATGGCGTTGATGTAAACCACGTCCAGACCGGGCAATTCGCCATCCAGATCGGTGGCGACCCGGATCTTCAGGCCCGCGCCGGCCAGCTCCTCGCGCTGCCCCTTGTCGAAGAGATCGTCCTCCCGGCTGAGGATCACCACCTCTTCGACGGACGAGGAGAACAGGGTGAGCAGCAACAACAGGCTGCGCACCGTGCGCATGCGGCTGGGCACGCCGATGATGCCGATCCGGATTCGCTCCGCGGCCGGCAGATCCGGGCGGGCCAGCTCGGGGCGCCACTTGAGCATGGCGTAGACGTCCGCCATGGCCTGGGTGGGATGCTCGTCGATCCCGTTGCCTGCGTTGATGATGGGAATGCGCAGAGAGTCCAGCATCTCGTAGATGGAGCCGGCCTCACTGTTGCGCAGCACGATCACATCCCCGTAGTTGTTGAACATCTCGGCGATGTCCGAGAGCGATTCCCCCTTGGCGATGCCCGTGCTCTTGGGGTCGGTAATGGACATGATGTCCCCGCCCAGCCGGTGCCAGGCGCTCTCGAAGGACAGGCGGGTGCGTGTGCTGGGTTCGTAGAAGGCGCTGATGAGGATCTTGCCCGCCAGCGGCGGGTGCAGCAGCGCCGGCGTGCTCTCGAACTGCGCGGCCAGGCGGAACACCTGCAGCAGCGTGTCCCGGTCGAACTGGCGCGAGGAGACCACGTGCCGGCTGGACAGCGACATCAGCGGGCGCGGGTCCTCGGGCAGGCTTTCGAACAGGGCGCGCGGGCGTTCGATGCCTGCGGTGCCGTCCTTGGGTTGCAGCGGACGCTCCAGCTGCGGATCGTTTGGAACTACCATGGCGTGCCTCTCTTCAGGTCACGGATGAATAACGCTCGACGCGACGGATTACGGGGTGATTCCCTGTTTATAGCCTTTGGTTCGGTTCTTTCCCGGCTCAGGAGGCTTCTTCCACCTTGGCGATCTCCGCCAGCGCCTCGTCCGTAGTCATGACGCGGGCATATCGGTCCTTGATGGTGGTGAGCGTCGCCTTCTGCATCTCCGGGGTCACCGTGGCGCAGCCGTCCTCGATGAGGGTGACGTAGAACCCGAGGTCGCAGGCGTCACGGATGGCGGTGGATACGCACTCGTTGCTGTACACGCCCGCCACGAACAGGGAGGTGATCTCCAGGTTGCGCAGCACGTACTCCAGATTGGTGGAGGTGAACACGCCGCTGGCGGTCTTGTTGATGACGATCTCGTCGCCCTGCGGCGCCACGATCTCCAGGAAATCCGCCTCCCTGGATCCCGGCGCGGCGTGCAGATTGAGCCGCTTGTGGCCCGGGCCGCGGTCGCGCCCGTCGGCGGTGAGCGACTGGATGCGAGTATGGATGACCTCCAGGCCCACGGCCCGGAAGGCATCCTGCAGGCGCCGCACGTTGGGCAGCACCAGGGTCTCCAGGCGATGGAAGTAGTACTCGTCGGCCTCCCTGGGCACACCCGGGCGCTCCGCGTACGCGAACACCCCGTGGTTACGCGCCGCATCCAGATACTGGAGATCGATGCACAGCAGGGCCGCATGGTGCGCCCCCAGCTCACGCTTGAGTTCCCGGTTGGTGATCAGCGTATCGCGATACTGATCACGCAGCGGGTCGACGTTGTCGAACCTGGACAGGTCGGTCACGTTGTCCGGCTTGTCATTCATGCCTTCTTCCTCTTCGCCTGTTGCTCCCCGGTGGTCGTGCCCGCATCCGCGGCGGCCAGTTGAAGGATGGCGTGAAGCGCCAGGTTGGCGCCTTTCTCGATGTCTTCCCACGGCGTCCATTCGGAGGCCGAATGGCTCTTGCCCTCGATACTGGGCACGAAGATCATGCCGGTGCGCGTGGCCGAGCCCATGATCTGGGCATCATGGGCGGCACCGCTGGGCATGCGCAGGTGTTCGAGGCCCAGTCGCTCGGCAGTCTCCGTCAGCAGCTGCACCAGCCCTGGATCGCAGCGCGTGGGCGGAATCTCGGAGAGCACGTCGAACTCGAACATCAGGTCACGGCGGCGCGCCAGGGCGGAGAGCGTGCGGCGAAAGGCGTCCGCCAGGTTCCTCAGGGTCTCCCCGTCGGTGTCGCGCACATCCAGGGAGAAGCTGGTCTCGCCGGGCACGGTATTGGCGGCCCCGGGCTTGAGTTCCACGCGGCCGATGGTGGCGCGGCTGTGGGGGCTGCCGTGTTCCTCCAGAATGCGGTTGATCTCGCCGGCAAACTCCGCCAGGCCCTGGAAGCTGTCGGCACGCATGTCCATGGGGGTCGTGCCCGCATGGTTGGTCTGGCCCCTGAAGTGCGCATCCCACTTGAAGAGCCCCGTGATGGCATCCACGATGCCGATCGGCACATGATTGCGGTCCAGGACGGGGCCCTGTTCGATATGCAGCTCCAGATAGGCATGGATGGATTCCGGTGCGCGGCGCGCGAACAATGCCGCGTTGGCATCCAGACCCCAGGCGGCCATGGCCTCGGTGAGGGCCACACCATCCAGATCCCGGGCATTGTGAATGGTCGCCGGCGTGAGCTGCCCGGCGATCGCCTGCGAACCGAACAGGCCGCCGAAACGGCCCTCCTCGTCGGTGAAGTCCACCACCTCCAGAGGATGCCTGAGCGGGACGCCCGCCTCCTGGATGGTGCGCATCACCTCCAGGCCCACCAGCACGCCGAGCGCGCCGTCCAGCGGACCTCCGCCCGGCACGGTGTCCAGATGCGAGCCCATCATCACGCTGGCGCGCTTGCCGTCCCAGTCCAAGCGCGCGTGCAGATTGGCGGCGCCGTCCTCGAAGACATCGAGACCCGCGTCCTCGATGCGTGAACGGAACCAGCGCCTGCCCTCCAGGTCACCGTCACTGAAGGCCATGCGGTGAATCCCCTGATCCTCCTTCTGGCCGATGCGTGAGAGACTCTGCACATCCTCGCGCAGGCGTTCGAAGTTGACTCTGATGTCATCCATATATCGTTGTGCTCCTCCCGGACATGCCGGATGGAACCGCGCTACGGGTCCCCATACTCAACGGAGCCCGCTGCGGCGTACGTGACTGGTTACTCATCCCCCGCGATGGGGCGAAGGGCCGCGCGCTCGTCGCGCGCCTTCATGCGCTCCAGCAGCGCTGCCAGGCCGGATTCCAGAGCAGCCAGCTGCTGCTCCGGCAGCGCCTGAAGCGCACGGTTGAGATCCCCCTGCGCCGGCGCGGGCGCCGCCCGAAGCAAGGTTTCACCCCGGTCGGTGAGAAACAGGCTCACCACCCGCTGGTCCACGCCTGTCCTGCGGCGCTCCACCAGCCGCTTGCCCTCGAGCTTGTCGAGCATGTTGGAAGCCGTGGAGGGATGGATCAACAGGCGTTGCGACAGGTCCCCCACCCTCAGACCCGGCGCGCGGTGCAGTTCCCAGAGCGCCCAGAGCTGCGCGGCGCTGACCCCGCAGGTCTTCTCGATGCTGCGGGAATGGGTCTGCAGGGCACGGTAGACCACGCGCAACTGGCGGATCACCGCCTGCACGCCGGCCGGCGGGGTGCCGGAATCATTGGGACCCGGCGATCCGGCCACGGAGGAATGCGTCAGGGACATGGCTTACAGTAATCTGTTTGCAACAAAGTATTTTTGTACAATAACATCTGACACGCCACAAACTCAATGCGGGCGCCGGTGTCGGATGTGCCTACCGCCCGTCTTCGGAGAATCCCATGACCCAGCAGCTTCAGGACCGCCTGCAGGCACAACGCGAGGCCGCTTACCTCTTGCTGCGGCGTTACCTTTCCCTGGGCCGCCCCTTCCTGCTGCGCTCGGAGCTGCGCGACGTGTTTGACGCACTCTGCCTGGAGCAGGACGATGCTGGACTCGCCGACAGCCCGCTGGCGCGCATCGTGGATGACTGCCAGGAGGCGGTCCTGGCTGCCCCCTGGGTGTGCCTCGCCCTGCGTCCGCGCATCGGGCGCTGGTCGTTCGTACGCATTCACGCGGATGATCTGGGGGTGGAGGAACTCACCGTGAGCCGGTTCCTGGAGATCAAGGAGCACCTGGTCTGCCCCGCACCGCGTCACACGCGGCCGCTGGAGTTCGACATCGAGCCCTTCAACCGGGAGTTCCCGCAGATGCGCGAGACCCGGTCCATCGGACGCGGCATGGAGTTTCTCAACCGCAAGCTCTCCAGCCAGCTGTTCGATCGTGCCAACGGCGGACTCGACAAGCTGTTCCTGTTCCTGCGCGAGCATCGCTGCGACGGCCGGTTGCTGATGATCAACGACCACATCGGCAACGTGGACGCCCTGCGCACCGCCATCCGCGATGCGGAAAAATACCTGTCCCGGCAACGCCGCGAGACCGCCTGGCCCGAGATCGCCCACGAACTGCAGCACCTGGGCTTCGAGCCCGGCTGGGGGCGGGATGCGGGCCGGGTCCTGGACACCCTTCGCCTGCTCTCGGAACTGCTCGAGGCGCCGTCTCCGGAGAGCCTGGAGCGGTTCCTGGCGCGCATTCCCATGATCTTCAGCCTCCTGATTCTCTCGCCCCATGGCTTTTTCGGCCAGGCCGGCGTGCTCGGCCTGCCGGACACGGGCGGACAGGTGGTCTACATCCTGGACCAGGTCAGGGCGCTGGAGCGCGAAATGCGCGACCGGCTCTCGGAGCAGGGCCTGGAGA
>SKOF01000282.1 GCA_007120155.1 Thioalkalivibrio sp.
GTGCAGGCCCCAGGGGGCGCGGCGTCGGCGCTCGGTGAGCAGGGTGAAACGCGCCGGAGCGAGAAACCGGTAGCTGCGCACCAGACCGTCGCCGCCCGATCGCAACCCCGCCCCACCGGAACCGCGGCGAACCGAATACTCGCGCACGTGAATGGGGTAGCGGGATTCGAGCACCTCGATGGGCGTGTTGCGGGTATTGGTCATGTGGGTCTGGACGGCCGATAGGCCTCCGCCGTGCCGCCCGGCGCCCATACCGCCGCCCAGGGTCTCGTAATAACCCCAGGGATGTGCACCCGCCGCGCCCATCGCGACGTTGTTCATGCTGCCGTGGCTGGCGGCGGGGATGCGCCCCGGCAGCGCATCAGCAAGGGCGCCCAGCACCACGTCCACGACCCGCGTGCTGGTTTCCACGTTGCCGGCGGCCACGGCAGCGGGGCGCAGGGCATTGAGCAGACTGCCCTCGGGCACGGTCATGCGCACCGGCCGGAACGTGCCGGCGCAGGCGGGTGTCCGGGCCGGCATCAGGCAGCGCATGGCGTAGAGCACGCCGGCCGCTGTGACGGACAGGGGGCAGTTGATGTTGCCCGCCACCTGGGCGGCAGTGCCCGTGAAATCCACGTGAACATGGTCGTCTCGGCGCTCGACGGCCACTCGGATGGGGATATCCTCGTGCCCCAGACCATCGTCGTCCATGAAATCCTCGAACTCGAAGCGACCCCCGGGAATGGCCCCCAGGGCATCCCATGCGAGGCGTGCGCCATAGTCGTTCAGCTGGTCGACGGCCGTGCGCCAGGCCTCCTCCCCCATGGATTCCACCAGTGCGGCGAGACGTTGCAGGCCACGCCGGTTGGCGCCGATCTGGGCGGCGAAATCGCCCTGGGCATCGCGCGCATTGCGGGTGGCCCCGGTGATCTCGGCAAGGCGTTCCCGATTGACCACGCCGCCTCGCATCACGTGCCCCGGCGGAATCAGGATGCCCTCCTCGTGCAGGCTTCGCGACAGGGGCATGGATCCGGGGGATTCGCCGCCGATGTCCGCGTGGTGGGCCCGGTTGGCCACGAAGGCCACGAGCCGATCCTCCACGAACAGCGGTGCCACCACGGTCACATCCGGCAGATGGGTGCCGCCGAGGAAGGGATCGTTGAGCATGACCATATCGCCGGGCGACCACCGGATGCCCGCCACGATGCCGCGCATGGCATAGGCCATGCTGCCCAGGTGCACGGGGATGTGCGCAGCCTGGGCACACAGTGCGCCCCGCGCGTCGAACAGGGCGCAGGAGAAGTCCAGCCGGTCCCGGATATTGGGAGAGAACGCGGAACGGGCCAGTTGCACGCCCATCTCCCCGCACACGGAATCGACGCGGCTGGCGAACAGGCTCAACTCAACCGGGTCAAGACGAGAAGTCACGGGAACGGCCAGCCCTCAAAACAGGATGATCATGAAGGATTATTGCATTACGAAGAGTGCCTGTCCTATCTTTACGCCCTTACTCGGAAATTCGGCCAGCCGCTTTCAGGCGGAAAGCGGCCGTTCCACTCACGACACCCAATGAGAAAGGAGAATCCCCGATGGCACATGAACTGCCCCCCCTCCCCTATGCGAAAGATGCACTGGCCCCGCACATCTCCGCGGAAACGCTGGAATTCCATCACGACAAGCATCACGCCACCTACGTCACGAACCTGAACAAGCTGATCGCCGGCACCGAGTTCGAGAACCTCTCCCTGGAGGAGATCGTGAAGAAGGCCCCGGCCGGCGGCATCTTCAACAACGCCGCGCAGGTGTGGAACCACACGTTCTATTTCAACTGCATGGGCCCCAACGGGGGCGGCGAGCCCGGCGGCGCGCTGGCCGACGCCATCAACAAGGCCTTTGGATCCTTTGCGGAGTTCAAGGACAAGTTCAATGCCTCGGGCGCGGGCAACTTCGGCTCCGGATGGACCTGGCTGGTGAAGAACGCCGATGGCAGTGTCGAGATCGTCAATACCAGCAATGCCGCCACGCCGCTCACCGGCGACCAGGTCCCGCTGATGACCGCCGATGTGTGGGAGCACGCCTACTACATCGACTACCGCAACGCCCGGCCCAAGTACCTGGAAGCGTTCTGGAACGTGGTCAACTGGGATTTCGTAGCCAAGAACTACGGCTGAACATCCCGTAGCCGATCCAGGAACCGGGCAGGGTGAACCTGCCCGGTTTTTTTGTGCCCGCCCGTTTGCGGGACACCGACTTTTTCCGGCTTCCCGACGTTCCCGGTGGATTCGATCATCACGGAGGATCCAGGGACGTCCGCGATCAGAGGCGCAAACACCCGCGCGATAACCTCCCCCCCCATATACGAGCCCAGTCCCCTGGGCGATCCTGCCCAAACCAAACCCCGTTCGCCCGGAGGACCGGGCTCCTACACGCGCGGGCCTTGATCCCCCTGTCGGAGCCCGGTCCTCCGGGCGAATCTGCCGTTGCCGACGAAGGCACTCCATTGGAGACGCCGAAGAACCCTTTTTCCTGTATCCCTTCGTGTGCTTCGTGGCAAGCCGCGTTTCAGGACGCCGTTGAACACGGCATGATCGCGGGTATAATGAAACCCGATGCGGCAGCCCCTATCGCTGCCGTTTTTGTTTCCCGGTCGTCCTTTTCACGGAATCACCCATGTCGGATGCGCTGATGCACAATTACGGCCGCCAGCCCGTCGCCTTCGAACGCGGCGAAGGCGCGTGGTTGTGGGACACGCAGGGCCGCCGTTACCTGGACGCACTGGCCGGTATCGCGGTGTGCGGTCTGGGTCATGCCCACCCGGCGGTGACACGCGCCTTGTGCGACCAGGCAGGCACCCTGGTCCATACCTCCAATATCTACCGCATCCCCCTGCAGGAACAGCTGGCGGAACGCCTGTGCACCCTGACCGGCATGGATCGGGCCTTCTTCTGCAACTCGGGTGCGGAGGCCAACGAAGCGGCCATCAAGCTGTCGCGCCTGCACGGCCACGCGCGCGGCATCGATGCACCCGCGGTGATCGTCACCGAAGGCAGCTTCCATGGGCGCACCCTGGCCACGCTCACGGCTACCGGCAATACGAAGATCCAGCAGGGCTTTGAACCGCTGGTGCCCGGTTTCGTGCGTGTACCCTACGGAGATCTGGGCGCCATCGCCCGGCTTGCGGATCAACCCGGCATCGCCGCCGTGCTGGTGGAGCCGGTGACCGGCGAGGGCGGCATCCGCATCCCTCCTCCCGGTTACCTGAAAGGCATCCGTGAACTCTGCGACCGCCAGGACTGGCTCATGATGCTCGACGAGATCCAGGCGGGCATCGGCCGCACCGGCACATGGCTCGCGTGCCAGCACGAAGGCGTGCTTCCCGACGTATTGTCCCTGGCCAAGGGGCTGGGCAACGGCGTGCCCATCGGTGCGTCACTGGCTCGCGGCAAGGCAGCCGAACTGTTCACGCCGGGCAGCCACGGCACCACCTTCGGCGGCAACCCGCTGGTCTGCCGGGCGGCCCTGGCGGTGCTGGACACCATGGAACGGGAAGACCTGCCTGCCCAAGCCGCCCGCACGGGCAGTTACCTGGTCAACGGCTTCCGGGATCGCCTGGGCGGACAGCCCGCGGTCCGGGAGATTCGCGGCCTGGGCCTGATGATCGGCATCGAACTGGACCGCCCCTGCACGGAACTTGTGGGCCGGGCCCTTGAGCAGGGCCTGCTCATCAACGTCACCGCCGAGCGCGTCATCCGCCTGCTGCCACCCCTGATCCTGTCCACTTCCGAGGCGGATATCCTGCTCGAGACACTCACGGGTCTGGTGGAGTCCTTTGCCGCCGGAAAAGCCTGAACACGGAGGCCTTCATGACCGCGCGCCATTTTCTTTCCCTGCTCGACCTCAGTGCCGAAGAGTTGCGTGCCCTGATCGCGCGCGCCATCGAACTGAAGCGGCTGCATCGCGACGGCAAGGAGCACGCACCCCTTCGGGGGAAAGTGCTGGGCATGATCTTCGAGAAATCATCCACCCGCACCCGGGTGTCCTTCGAGGTGGGCATGATCCAGCTCGGGGGACAGGCCCTGTTCCTCTCGCCACGCGATACCCAACTCGGACGCGGTGAGCCCATCGAGGATACCGCCCGGGTGCTGTCCCGCATGGTGGACGGGGTGATGATCCGCACCTATGAACACGAGAAGATCGAACGCTTCGCCGCCCACTCCCGCGTGCCGGTGATCAATGGACTGACGGACCTGGAACACCCCTGTCAGCTGCTGGCGGATCTGCAGACCTGGTTCGAACACCGGGGCGACATCACGGGCCGCGTCGTGACCTACGTGGGCGACGGCAACAACATGTGCAACAGCTACATCAACGCGGCGCGACTGCTGGGATTCACGCTGCGTGCCGCCTGCCCCGAGGGTTACGATCCGGATCCGGAACTGGTCCGTGCGGCCGGCGACGCGGTGAGCGTGGTGCGCGATCCCGCCGAGGCGGTGCGCAACGCCGACCTGGTGGTCACCGACGTCTGGGCCAGCATGGGCCAGGAGGACGAACAGACCGCCCGCAGGCAGGCCTTCACCGACTACGTGGTGGACGCGGCGCTCATGAAGCGGGCAAACCCCGAGGCATTGTTCATGCATTGCCTGCCCGCCCACCGCGAGGAAGAGGTGTCCACCGAGGTGCTGGAAGGCCCGCAAAGCGTCGTATGGGACGAGGCCGAGAACCGCCTCCATGCCCAGAAGGCGCTTCTCGAGTTCCTGCTCACCTGAGGAAGGGATTGCCGTTGAGACGCGGGAAAGAATAATGGACAGGATTAGCAGGCCGTTGAAAATGTCATGAATTCGTCCTGCCCATCATTCTTCGAACGCAAATTCAGGCAGGGCGGCTGTCATGGAGCCCGTAATGCGCCCTTTCGGTGCGTGGATCTCGGTGCTTCAAGGCTACGAAATGCTGTTTTGGCGCATTCCGGGCGCACCGACCCCGCGCACTCATGGCACAGCCCCCGCCAGATTGCGCATCCGTACCAGGTTGTAAGCGGCGTAGGTGAGCAGGCACAGGTGGTTGACCTTCTTCATTCCACGAACCTTGACCTGTCTGAGAGGGCCGATCATCTTGCCCCACCCGAAGGTCTCCTCGATGCGCTTGCGGATGCGCTGACTGACCGTGTAACCCGGGTGGCGCGTGGTGCGCCCATCGATCGCCGAGCGCCGGTTGCGGGTGTTCTGCGCCACATGGGGGATGGCCTCCAGACAGCGCAGGTGTGCAACGAACTCTGCCGTGTCATAGCCCTTGTCGGCACCGATCGTGACCCGATGCCGGCCCGCCAGGCGCGAGACCATCGCCGCCGCGGCATCGCGCTCCGCCGTGCCACTGGCCTGGGTCAGCTCATGATCGACGATCAGGCCGTTGCGGTTCTCCATCAGAAGATGACTCTGATAGCACAGGATGGCCGGATGCGCGTTGCCCTTGCGGTAGCTGCGCGCCTCGGGATCGGTCTCGGAGGCGTGCGTGGTGTTGCTGCGCTTCTCGCCCCGGAAATCGCGCTCGCCATTGCGCCCGGGACCAGGCCCCGAACCGCTGCCGTCCTTGGGCCGAAAACGCTTCATCGAGGCCCAC
>SKOF01000413.1 GCA_007120155.1 Thioalkalivibrio sp.
CAGATAGCTGACCGCCAGCGCCACGCTCCAGAGCAGGTTGCCCAGCCGGTAGTCCTGGTGGGCGTCACCGACGATCACCCGGGTGAACAGGTCACCGAACACCACCGTGATGATGAGCAGGGTATAGGCCTGGTTGGCGAAGTCGAACATCGCCCAGCCCAGGATCTCCTTGTTGGACGCACGCTGCATGCCCACCCCCTGTCAAACGCCCGCAAAGCGTATCACGGCGCCGGTTCGCGGGCGCCGGCGCTGCCCGGAGACGGCGTGCACCGGGCACGAATCCACGCGGTAATCGTTGACGTGCGCACCGCGGCTGCTAACAATTGCAGAGTATTCTCATTCACACGCCCCGGAGTAACGCATGAAAACCACGACAAGAGAACTCGCCAAGCGGTTCATTGCCCTGCTCTGCGTGCTGGCCCTGGTGGGCGCGAGCCTGAGCCCGGCCATCGCGGGCATGGTGGCGACCGATCAATTGATCGCCGCGGAACAGGTCCAGGCGGACCGCGAGCGGCTCATGGCCACCTTGTCCCGGGACGACGTGAGGCAACAGCTGTCCGCCATGGGTGTGAATCCGGCACAGGCCGCCGAACGCGTCTCGCGCATGACGGACAGCGAGGTGGCCGCGCTCAACCAGCGTCTGGATGAACTGCCCGCGGGAGCCGGGCCCAGCGTATTGGGCGTGCTGCTGGTGGTCTTCATCGTGTTCGTCATCACCGATGCCATCGGCGCCACGGACATCTTCCCCTTCATCCGGCCGGTGAATTGATCACGCGACCGGATGAAACCATTCTCCGGAGGAGTCTGAACCATGATCAGGACCACTCTGCGTTGCCTGGCGGTGATGGCCGCCACCCTGTGCCTGTTCGCGCTGGTCACCTCGCCCCTGCATGCCTCCATGGTCGGTACGGGAGAGATCCTGGCGGCCGAACAGGGGCACATGGAACGTGCGCAGCTGATGCAAACCCTATCCCGGGAAGACATGCGCCGGCAGATGGAACGCATGGGCGTCACCCCCGAGGCGGCCGAGGAACGTGTCGTGCGCATGACCGATGCGGAGGTGGCCGCCATCAATGAACGCCTGGCCCATCTGCCCGCCGGGGCCGGCGCGCTGGAGGTGGCCCTGATCATCCTCCTGGTGCTGGTGCTCCTGGACGCCATGGGCGTGACCGACATCTTCGCCTTCGTGCGCCCCGCCCGCTGATGATCGAGGCTCCGCGGCACGCCCGCCGGCCGGCGGGTGTGCCTTTCCTGTTGTCCCTGCTCGTGCTCCTGCCGGCCGTGCTGTGGCTCTCCGGCTGCGCCACGCCCGCCCAGACCCGGCAACTGGTGCAGGACACGCCTGCCGGGCTGCCGGAACGGGTGGAGCTTGCCCACGTGCCGTTCTTTCCCCAGGAGGACTACCAGTGCGGGCCCGCGGCCCTCGCCACCCTGCTGGTGGACCAGGGCATCGGCGTGGGACCCGACACGCTGGTGAGCGAGGTCTACATCCCCGAGCGCCGGGGCAGTCTGCAGACGGAGATGCTCGCCGCCGCCCGGGCCCGGGGACTCATGGCCTACCCGCTGAACCCCGAACTGGAGGATGTGCTGGCCGAGGTGGCCGCGGGCAACCCGGTGCTGGTCTTTCAGAATCTCGGGGTGCGCTTCATCCCCCGCTGGCACTACGCCGTGGTCATCGGCTATGACCTGCCGGCCCGGCAGATCGTGCTGCGCTCGGGCACCATCGAGCGTCATGTGAACAGTTTCAGCCGCTTCGAACGGACCTGGCAGCGGGGCGGGCGCTGGGCCTTCGTCACCGTGCCGCCGGACGCACCGCCCGCGACGGCCCATGCCCTGCCCTGGCTGCAGACCGCCAATGCCCTGGAAAGCACCGGCCTCATGGCACCGGCCGCCACGGCCTACGAGACGGCCACCCGCCGGTGGCCGGATCATCCGGTGGGCTGGATCGGGCTGGGCAACGTGCGCTACGCGGTGCAGGACATGACAGGCGCCGAGCAGGCGTTCCGGGCACTCATCGACCGCCAGCCCCGGGCACATGCCGCCTGGAACAATCTCGCCCATGTGCTCCAGGCCCGGGGTTGCGGCGATCAGGCCCGCGAGGCGGCAGCCTGTGCCGCCAGCCTGGATCCGGACAACCCCCGCTACCGGCAGACCCGGGAGACCTTGCGGGATGCTGCCGTGGAAAACCATTGCGCACCGCTTGCGTGCCCGGTGGACGTCTCGGCAAAGCAGCGCTGAACAGGCGGCATGAAACGGGCTCGACCACACCGGTGAATCAGTCGTCCTCGCGCAACGCTTCGATCAGCGGGCACCCCACGGACCCGCCCGCCGCCGAACCGCAATCCGCCACCAGGGTCGACAACGCGGCCTCCATGCGATCCAGATCCGCCTTGCGTGCACGCACGCCCAGCAGTTTGTGCTCGGCGATCACGCGCGCCTCGTCACAATGGAGACCGTCTTCCAGTTGCAGGAGCTGGCCGATCTCGGCCAGGCTGAATCCCAGCCGCTGCGCCGATCTGATGAACCGCAGGCGGGCCACCTCCGCCGAGTCATAACGGCGTATGCCGCCCGGCGGCCGCTCCGGTAACCGGAGCAGGCCCTTGCGCTGATAGAACCGCACGGTCTCCACGCTCACGCCCGCTTCCCGGGCCAGCCTCGAGATGGTCAGCATGCCCTTGACTCCGTACCAGGGTACGGACCTGATCATAACGCCCGAGCCTAGTCGGGAGACACCCCATGGAAGCGGCCATCGACCGGTCGACCATCACCTGCCCCGCCTGCGGCCACCGCCGCACCGAACACATGCCCGCCGATGCGTGTCAGTGGTACTACCAGTGCGCGCACTGCCACATCCTGCTGCATCCGAAGCCCGGGGACTGCTGCGTGTTCTGCTCCTACGGGGACGTCCCCTGTCCATTCGTCCAGATACGCGGGCTCGGGTCGCCTACGTGATGCGGGACAGGGGACAGCGACCTGCGTCGGAAAGGGCGATTGCAGGCACTGTGTCCGGACCGCGGTGTTCGGCCCGGGGCCAGGCGTCCCGCGGGGGCGGATTGGTGACCTGATCACGGACTCTGGTCGTTCCAGGTGGGCGGCAGCATGCACTACCGGACAGCCGGCAACCTCTTCCTGGGTCTGGAGGCCCGCTACCAGTTCACCGAGAGTGCCCGCTTCGAGGGCCGCCGCCGCGACGCCGACAACATGCGCATCCTCGGCAAGGCGGGCTTTCACTTCTGACCCAACGCCGCGCGATAACCTCTCCCCCTGCAGGAGCCCAGCCCCCTGGGCGATCCTGCCCAGGCAAAACCCCTTTCGCCCGGAGGACCGGGCTCCTACGCGCGTGCCATTGAGTGGGTGTTGTTGCCGGGGCGGGCGCCTGACGGCAGGGGAACCGGAACCCCGTTCGCCTGTCACTCATTGAAATCAATCCTCTCCCTGACCCCGCTCAACGAACGACCCCGTGCGGCTTGCCCGGCGACCACGGGTTGCCGACCATCAACAGGGAAACCAGCGCAAGGACCGATTCCATGGCTCCCCCCGCCAACGAGAGGCCCGCAACCCGGGCATGGCATGCACGCGACGCGCAGGAGACGCTTTCGCGCTGGCACACCGAACGCCGGGGCCTGAGCAGTGACGACGCGCGGGAACGCCTGGACCGGTACGGACACAATGCCCTCCCCCCGCCGGAGAAGGCAGGCCCGTTGCTGCGCTTTCTGCGCCATTTCCACAATGTGCTGATCTACATCCTGCTGGTGGCCGCGCTCGGCACCGCATTGCTGGGCCACTGGGTGGACACCGGCGTGATCCTCGCCGTGGTGCTCATCAACACCATGATCGGGTTCATCCAGGAGGGCAAGGCGGAAAAGGCGCTGGACGCCATCCGCAACATGCTCTCGCCCAAGGCGGCGGTGATGCGAGACGGCAAGCGGCGCGAGGTGCCCGCGGACGAACTGGTGCCCGGCGATATCGTCTACCTCCAGGCCGGAGACCGGGTGCCCGCAGACCTGCGCCTTCTGGAAGTGAAGAACCTGCGCGTGGAAGAGGCGGTGCTCACCGGCGAATCGGTGCCGGTGGAAAAGGCCGTTGACCCCGTGGCCGAGGACGCGCCTCTGGGCGATCGCGCCTGCATGGCCTTCTCCGGAACACTGGTGGCCTTCGGCCGGGGGACGGGCGTGGTGGTGGGCACCGGCGCGCACACCGAGATCGGGCGCATCTCCGAGATGCTCGGCGAGGTGGAGAGCCTGCAGACGCCGCTGGTGCGCCAGATGGAGCAGTTCGGCCACTGGCTGGCGGTGGTGATCATCTTCATCTCCGCCGCCACGTTCGCCTTCGGTTACTGGATACGCAGCTACCCCCTGGACGAAATGTTCCTGGCGGCGGTCAGCCTCGCCGTGTCCACCATCCCGGAAGGGCTGCCCGCCATCATGACCATCGCATTGGCCATCGGCGTGCAGAAGATGGCGAAACGCAACGCCATCATCCGCCGCCTGCCGGCCGTGGAGACCCTGGGCTCCGTGTCCGCCATCTGTTCGGACAAGACCGGTACGCTCACGCGCAACGAGATGACCGTGCAGACGGTGGTCACGGCGGAGCAGCGCTTCGATGTCACCGGGGTGGGCTACGAACCCCGCGGGGGATTCCTGCTGGGCGACGACGACGTGGATCCCGACGACCATCCGGTACTGTGCGATACCCTGCTGGCCGGCCTGCTCTGCAACGACGCGGTACTGTTCGAGCGCGAGGGCCAGTGGATCATGGAGGGCGATCCCACCGAGGGCGCCCTGGTCACCGCCGCCTGCAAGTCAGGCCTCGACCCGCACCAGCAGCAGGAGCGGCTGCCGCGCACCGACGTGATCCCCTTCGAGTCCGATCACAAGTACATGGCCACCCTGCACCACGACCACGAAGGCCACGGGCGCGTGTTCTTGAAGGGGGCGCCGGAGCGGGTGCTGTCCCTGTGCGAAAGCCAGCGGGAAGGAGACAGGGACGCGCCCAACGACCCGCAGGACTGGCACCGGCACATGGAGGAGGTCGCAGCAAGGGGCCAGCGGCTGCTGGCGGTAGCCGTGCGCGACGCCGCGCCGGAGCAACGCGACCTCACCTACGCGCACATCGAGGAAGGCGGCTTCACCCTGCTGGCGCTGCTGGGCATCATTGATCCGCCCCGGGACGAGGCCATCGCCGCCGTGAAGGAATGCCGGGACGCGGGCATCCAGGTGAAGATGATCACCGGGGATCACCTGGTCACCGCCCGGGCCATCGGCGAGCAGTTGGGCATGGGCAACGGCATCGCCGCGCTTTCCGGCCACGAACTGGAGGAGATGGACGAGGACGCCATGCGCCGCGCTGTGCAGGAGGCGGACGTCTTCGCCCGCACCACCCCTGAGCACAAGCTGCGCCTGGTGCAGGCCCTGCAGGCGGACGGGCGCATCGTGGCCATGACCGGCGACGGCGTGAACGATGCCCCGGCACTCAAGCGCGCCGACGTGGGCGTGGCCATGGGGCTGAAGGGCACCGAGGCCGCCAAGGAGGCCGCCGAGATGGTGCTGACCGACGACAACTTCGCCTCCATCGCCCACGCC
>SKOF01000234.1 GCA_007120155.1 Thioalkalivibrio sp.
AGGCGGACACGGCACGCAGTTGCGCGTCATCGAAGGTCTCGCGAAACGGCGGCATGTAGCCCATGCGCCCGTGCACGAGTGTCTGTTCGATGCGGTCCACGGTGCCGCCCCACAGCCAGTCATCGTCGGCCAGGTTCGGGTAGCGGCCCACGATGCCGGCGCCGCCCACCTGGTGGCAGGCGGCACAATAGTCACCGAATATGCCGTGGGCATAGGAACGCACAAAGGAAATCTTGTCCGGGTCGCCTAGGATGTCGTCGTAACTTGCCTCGGCAATCACATCCAGGAATTCACGCTGGCGCAGCGCCGATGGACTCGACTGCATGTCGCGCATCAACAGGGCCCGGGTGTTCCAGTGAGTCGTGCGTTCCTCGCCATCCACCTCGTAGGTGATGGTGGCAAAACCCCTGGTATAGGTGTCACCGATCGGCCAGGCGGGATACAGGAACCAGTACACCACCGAGAAAACCACCGTGGCATAGAAACCCCACAGCCACCACCGAGGCAGAGGATTGTTGTACTCCTGAAGGTCGCCGTCCCACGCATGACCCGTGGTCTGGACCGCATCCTGTCTCTTCTCGCTCGGCTTGCTCATGACCTGTTCTCGTCTTCGCGATTGGGCTGTTCGTCCTCATCGTCCTGGAAGGGGATGTACCGGTAGGATTCCAGGCGCTCCGAGCGTTTCTTGCCCGTAAATACGTACACAAGGATTCCGACGAAGGTGGTCGAGAAAAGCAACAGCGCGACGATCTTGCTGTTGCTCATGTCGGCGATCCAGTACCACAAATCAAGCACGTCTTGACCTCTCGGCCGATCCGGCCCGGCGCGCTGGCCGGGGCACGGGATCAGCGAAACTCGACGAAGTAGCCCTCGTCATACTGCGTGAAATCCACCATTGTGCCCAGCACCTGCAGGTAGGCCACGAGCGCATCCATCTCGGTGATCCGGGAAGGGTCGCCGTCGAAGTTACCCGACTGCGCCTGGGCGACCAGGTTCTCCTCGGCGCGGTTTATGTCGAGCCAGCGGGCGACCTCCTCGCCGAAGCGCTCCACATTGGCCTCGTACTCCTCGTCCGTGAGGGAATACGGCACTCCCACCCGCCGCAAAGCGCGCAGGCGCGCCTCGATGTCCGAGTAGCGGAGGTCATTCTCCGCCAGCCACGGGTAGCCGGGCATGATGGACTCGGGCACCACGGACTGCGGGTCGATCAGGTGCTGCACCTGCCACTCGTTGGAGTACTTGCCACCCACCCGGGCCAGGTCGGGACCGGTGCGCTTGGAACCCCACTGGAACGGATGATCGTACTGGGACTCCGCGGCCAGCGAGTAATGCCCGTAACGAAGCATCTCGTCGCGGAAGGGGCGGATCATCTGCGAGTGGCAGGCATAGCAGCCCTCGCGAATGTAGATGTCACGGCCGCGCTGTTCCAGCGGCGTGTACGGACGCACGCCGTCCACCTCTTCCACGGTGTCGCTGATGTAGAACAGCGGCACGATCTCCACCAGCCCACCGATGCTGATCACCGCCAGGGTCAGGATGATCAGCAGCCCGGCGTTGGTTTCAATGGTTTCATGCTTCATGGTCTGGAATCTCCGTCAACGCCGGCTCAGGAAGACATGCCGGCCATCTTGGCGGCAATCTTCGCTTCCACCCGGGCGGCCTCGCGGCGGGCGGCGGTGATGGTCATAAAGATGTTGTAGGACATGATCAGGATGCCCACGAGGAACAATCCGCCGCCGAGGGCGCGCACCACGTAGGGGCGGTGCAGGAAGACCACGGACTCGATGAACGTGTAGGCGAGGTTGCCGTACTCGTCGAAGGCCCGCAGCATCAGGCCCTGGCCGATGCCTGCCACCCACATGGCGGTGATGTAGAGCACGATGCCGATGGTGGCCAGGAAGAAGTGCACGTACACCAGCCGAATGCTGTAGAGCCTGGCGTTCCAGAGCCGCGGAATCAGGTGGTACAGGGAACCGAAGGTGATCATGGCCACCCAGCCGAGCGCCCCGGAATGCACGTGGCCCACCGTCCAGTCCGTGTAGTGGGACAGCGCGTTGACGCTTTTCAGGGACATCATCGGCCCCTCGAAGGTGGACATGCCATAGAACGAAAGCGCGGTGATCAGGAACAGCATGATCGGGTCCGTGCGCAGTTTGTCCCACGCACCGGAGAGCGTCATGATGCCGTTGATCATCCCGCCCCATGAGGGCAGCAGGAGCAGGATGGAGAAGGCCGCGGCGAGCGTGGACACCCAGTCGGGCAGCGCCGTCCAGTGCAGGTGATGGGCGCCCACCCACATGTACAGGAAGACCAGCGCCCAGAAGTGGACGATGGACAGCCGGTAGGAATAGATAGGCCGCCCCGCCTGCTTGGGGACGAAGTAATACATCATGCCCAGGAAAGCGGCGGTGAGGAAGAAGCCCACCGCGTTATGCCCGTACCACCACTGGGTCATGGCGTCCTGCACACCCGAGAACAGGGAGTAGGACTCCAGGCTGAACAGGCTCACAGGCACCTGCAGGTTGTTGAATATATGCAGGATTGCCGTGGCAAGGATGAACGACATGTAAAACCAGTTGGCGACGTAGATATGCGGCTGGGAACGACGCAGCAGAGTCTGCAGGAAGACCCAGAAATAGGCCACCCAGGTCACGGTGATCAGGATGTCGATTGGCCACACGAACTCGGCGTATTCGCGGCCCTGGGTGTAGCCCATCATGTAGGTGATCACACCGAGGGCGATGGACAGGTTCCAGCCCCAGAAGGTGAAGGTGGCCAGGGAATCCCCGTAGAGCCTGGTCTGGCAGGTGCGCTGCACGACGTAATACGAGGTGGCGAACAGGGCGTTGCCGCCGAAGCCGAAGATCACCAGGGTCGTGTGCACCGGACGGAAGCGTCCGAAGGTGATCTGCGGGATGTCGAAGTTCAGGAACGGAAATGCCAGCTGCGAGGCGATATAGGTCCCCACACCCATACCCAGCACGCCCCAGACCAGGGCCATGATGGCGAATTTCTTGACGATCTCGTAGTTGTACTGCTCCGAGGGAACAGCGGCCGCCCCGGCGTGGGACGACGCGTTGGTCGCGGCTTGGGCCATGTCTCTAACCTACCCCTGAACTTTGGTGGATGCTCACCGGGCTGGAATTCAGCGCGTGAAGCATACAGGAAACGCCCCGGGGGTCAAATCGAATCCGGAGCGTTCCGCTAAGAATAGCAGGGGTTCGACAGGGCCATAGCCCGGCGCACACAGGGCCCGCTCACGCGCGCCGAGGCCGCCCCTAGGACAAGGCAGGCACCCAGAAGCCCAGGTAACGGTCCGCCAGCAGGGCCCCGAACAGGGCGAGCAGGTAGACGATGGAGAACAGGAAGGTGCGCATGGCCCGCTGGCGGCTGCGGGTGACGAGCAGCAGGGTGGCATGGTAGAGAAACATCCCGCCCAGGCCCAGTGCCGAGACCATGTACACCCACCCGCTCACGCCCATGCCCACCGGCAGCAGGGTCACCAGCACCAGCAGGATCGTGTACAGCAGGATCTGCAGGCGGGTGAAATCCTCACCGTGCGTGACCGGCAGCATGGGGATGCCAGCCCGGGCGTATTCGTCCTTGCGATAGATGGCCAGGGCCCAGAAATGGGGCGGCGTCCAGGTGAAGATGATCAGGAACAGCACCATGGCGATGGGATCGACCTGACCGGTGACCGCGGTCCATCCGAGCAGGGGCGGCGTGGCGCCCGCGGCGCCGCCGATTACGATGTTCTGCGGCGTGGCACGCTTCAGGTACATGGTGTACACCACCGCATAACCCAGCAGGGAGAACAGGGTGAGCACGGCGGTCAGGGTATTGACGCCCAGAAGCAGAACGAGGAAACCCAGCGTTCCGATCACCGCGGAGAAGACGAGGCCGTGTTCCACATCCAGTTGGCCCGTCGGCAGCGGGCGGCGGCGCGTGCGGCTCATGCGCGCGTCCACATTACGATCCACCACGTGGTTGACCGCCGCCGCGGAACCCGCCATCAGGGCGATGCCCAGGGTGCCGAACACCAGCGCCTGCCAGGGAACCTGCCCCGGGGCCGCCAGCAGCATGCCCACCCAGGCGGTAAAGACCATGAGCGCCACCACCTTGGGCTTGCACAGGGTCAGGTAGTCGCGCCAGTGGCTCAGCAGGCCCTGATGCAGACTCAGGGTCAGTGCCTTGATGGTCATGCGATGCCCCTCCCGATGAATGTGGTCACTGTGTACCGAATCATACCGATCTCCATGAGAATCATCCCGCCTGCTGCGGCGTGGTGGCCGCGCCCATCCGGACGGGCGCGCGGCCGGTTTCGCGGACCGGCTGGCACAACACGTACAGCAGCGTCACCAGGGACAGCAGCAGCAGGGCGGCCCCGGCGTTGTGGGCCACGGCCACGGGCAGCGGCAGGTGGAAGACAATATTGGAAACGCCCAGTCCGACCTGGGCCAGCAGCAGCACCATCACCGATGCCGCAACGCCGCGCACCGCGCCATGGCCGCGCCACAGGAGCAGCAGCGCCAGTGCGCCCACTGCCAGGAGCGTAACCACTGCGCCGATCCGGTGAGTGAGGTGAATTGCCGTCCGCGCGGCCGGATCCAGCACGCCGAACTCGTAATCCACGCCCACACCCCGCCACAGGACGAAGCCATCGCGGAAATCCGTCTCGGGCCACCATTGCTGCTGGCACTGCGGGAAATCCGGACAGGCCAGGGCCGCGTAGTTGGCGCTGGTCCAGCCGCCCAGGGCGATCTGGACCACCAGCACCGCCGTCGCCAATCCGGCCCAGGGCAGTATCCTGCGGTGCAGGGGCGGCGCCGGGGCCGACTCGTGGCGCACCTGTGGCGTCCTGCGGCCACGGGTGGCGAGCACCAAGAGCCAGAGCATCACCAGGGTGGCGAATCCGCCCAGCAGGTGGGCCATGACGATGACGGGCTTGAGTTGCAGCGTTACCGTCCACATACCCAACGCCGACTGAAAAATGATCAACCCCAGCAACGCCAGGGGAAGGGCCACGGGCTGGCCCGGGTCGCGGCGGCCGCGCCAGGCCAGCACCGCCAGCATCAGGACCACCAGCCCCAGTGTGCCGGCCGCATAGCGATGCACCATCTCCTTCCAGGCCTTGCCCACTTCCACCGGCCGCTCCGGGAAGGCCTGATTGGCCAGCTCCACGGTGGCGGACTGGGTGGGGGCCAGCAGGCGGCCATAGCAGCCGGGCCAGTCGGGGCAGCCGAGACCGGCGTCGGACAGGCGCACATAGGCGCCGAGAATGATCACGATCAGGGTGAGAACGACCGCCGTACGCACACCGACGAAAAAGAGGGCCCTGGCGTTCATGTCATCCGATACGCGAGTTCTTGAGCAGTTTCTTCATGTCGATAAAGATGCCACGCGAGGTCGCCTCGGTGCTGTAACGCAGGACCACGTTCCCGTGGGGATCCACCAGATAGACATGGTCCTCGGCGTCGGCACCGAGCAGCTGCAGCAGGGGCGACAGAGCCGACTGGTCCCCCGTGCCGAACTTCAACCCCGGATGTTCCTCGCGCAGCGGCAGGACCT
>SKOF01000116.1 GCA_007120155.1 Thioalkalivibrio sp.
GACGGGGTGTACCAGATCAAGAAGGGTCAGGACACGCAGCAGATCGGGATGAAGAACTTCTCTCCCACCTATCGTGCCCTGGAAGGCTATGACGTGGAAAAGCTCTACGTGGAAGCCGAATCCCTGGCCGAGCGCGGCCTGACCGAAGACGACCTGCTTGTTCCCGTCGAGGTGATGTCGCGCAAAGACCTCGCCCGCCTCATGGACGAGCAAGACGTGATTCTGAGCTTCTGAGGAGCCCATCGTGAGCATGCTGCATACCGTGAACAAGTCGCCATTCGAGCGAAACACTCTCACCGCCTGCCTGGGGCACTCTCTACCCGAGTCCGCTGTGCTGCTCATCGAGGACGGCGTGTTCGCCGCCATGCGGGGCACCGCCCACGAGAACGATGTGCGCGAAGCTACCAAGGACCGCAAGCTCTACGTACTCGGCCCCGACCTTCTCGCCCGGGGTCTGGCCGCCGACCAGGTCATCGACGGCATCGAGGTGGTTGATTACGAGGGCTTTGTCGAACTGACAGAGAAACACGACAAGGTGCAGGCCTGGCTCTGACGACCCGGGATCCTTCAACCGACAACACTGAAACGACAGCAGGAGGAATTACCAAATGCCAATCGAAGTGAACGGCAAGACGTACGAGACCGACGAAGAAGGCTACCTGGCCAATCTGAACGACTGGAACGAGGACCTGGCCAAGGCCATGGCCGAGGCCGATGGCACGACCCTCGACGAGAACCACTGGGAAGTGATCAACTTTCTGCGTGAGTACTACGAGGAGTATCAGATTGCGCCTGCGGTGCGCGTGCTGACCAAGGCGATCGGCAAGAAGCTCGGTGCGGACAAGGGCAACAGCAAGTACCTCTATGAGCTGTTCCCCTACGGTCCGGCCAAGCAGGCGTGTAAGTACGCCGGCCTGCCCAAGCCCACCGGCTGCGTGTAAGTCACCAGTGGTTCCGAATCCGGGTGGAGCTGCATCGCTTCACCCGGATTTTTGACTGGAGGAAGCCCTCGTGTCGTTCGCGACCGTGTTCTTTGCTTTGCTCTTTTACGCGGCCACCGCGATCCTCCTGATCGGGGTGGGCATGCGCATCGTGCAGTATGCCCGTGCGCCGGCGCCGCTGAAGATTCCCACCACTCCGGCCCCCACGACCCGGTCCGGGGTTGCCCTCCGCATGGCCTCCGAAGTGGTCTTCTTCCACAGCCTGTTCAAGGCGAACAAGTGGATATGGATCCTCGGCTGGGCATTTCATCTGGGCCTCCTGCTGGTTCTGCTGCGTCACCTCCGGTACTTCACGGAGCCGGTCTGGACCTGGGTGGTACTCATACAGCCCTTTGGCATATACGCGGGCTTCGCGATGCTTGCCGGGCTGCTGGGGCTCTGGGCCAGACGTCTTTTCGTCGAGCGGATCCGCTACATCTCGTCTCCCTCGGATCACCTGATGCTGATCCTGCTCATCGCCATTGCCGCCAGCGGCCTGGCAATGAAGTACATCTGGCATACGGACATCACAGCGGTGAAGATGTATTTCCTGGGTCTGATGCGCTTCGAGTTCCATCCGTTGCCCACCGAACCGCTGCTCATGGTCCATCTGCTGCTGGTCGCGCTGCTGATGATCATCTTCCCGATCAGCAAGCTCCTGCATGCACCGGGCCTGTTTTTCAGCCCCACGCGCAATCAGGCGGACGACTCCAGGGAACGCCGGCATGTAACCTGGGTATCGGCTGCCGAGAAACCCGCGGCACAAACCGAAC
This sequence comes from Thioalkalivibrio sp., assembly GCA_007120155.1. GTDB lineage: Bacteria > Pseudomonadota > Gammaproteobacteria > Ectothiorhodospirales > Ectothiorhodospiraceae > Thioalkalivibrio_A. The sequence continues at coordinate 1,754 of SKOF01000116.1, forward strand.
GATAACGCCCGGCGACATACCAAGCCCGCTGCGAGGACTGACACGATGGCCGATTTTGAAACACCTGAGGTCAAAGAGTATCTGGAGATACCGGCGCTCAAGCAGGGCGTGATGTCTCACAGCAAGCCGTTCGTTTCCAAGGAGCAGTTCCAAGAGCCCCTGGGATTCCCGGGCGAGCTGGTGGAGAACTGGCAGCAGGTGGCCGTGGACAAGCTCGGTGAGCTGCTCAAGACCAACCGCGGCCTCCGGGTGTTCATGGACTCCTGCGTGAAGTGCGGTGCCTGCACCGACAAGTGCCATTACTTCCTTGGAACATCCGACCCGCGCAATATGCCGGTTGCCCGTCAGGACCTGTTGCGCGGCGTCTATCGTCGTTACCACACCCTTCCGGGCAAGCTCTTCCCAAAGCTGGTCGGCGCCATGGACCTGACCGAAGAGGTGCTGGACCAGTGGTACAGCTACTTCCATCAATGCTCCGAGTGCCGGCGCTGCTCCGTGTACTGCCCCTACGGCATTGACACCGCCGAGGTCACCATGGCGACCCGGGACATCATGAATGCGGTCGGCAAAGGGCAGAAGTACAGCAACGAGATCATCGGCAAGGCCTTCAAGATCGGCAACAACCTGGGTCTGCCCGAGCACGCGCTGGCCGACACCCTTGAGGGCCTCGAGGAAGAGGTCAAGGAAGACACGGGCGTGGACGTGCGCTATCCGCTCGACGAGAAAGGTGCCGAGGTACTGCTGGTGACCCCATCGGCGGACTTCTTCGCCGAGCCCCACGTGGACGGGCTCATCGGCTATGGCAAGGTATTCCATCAGGCCGGCATTTCCTGGACGCTCTCCTCGCACGCCTCGGAGGCAGCCAACTTCGGTGTGTTCATCGGCTCAATGGAGAACATGAAGCGTATCGCCATGCGCATTCGCGAGGCGGCGCTGGATCTGGGCGTCAAGCGCATCGTGTTCGGCGAATGCGGCCATGCGTGGCGCGTGGCCTACAGCTTCCTGAACACGCTTGCCGGGCCCTTCGATTTTCTCGATCCGCGCTATCCGGTGCCGCAGCATATCTGCGAGGTCACCTACGATCTCATCCAGCGCGGCGCCCTGACACTGGACAAGAGCGCCAATGATCACCGGCGGGTCACCTTCCACGACTCCTGCAACGTGGCCCGCGCCTCGCGCATGGGTGACATCCCGGGCGGGCAGTTCGTCATCCCACGCGAGATCATCAAGGCGGTATGCAACCACTATTACGATATGGCCCCTGACACCATCGGTGAGGCCACCTACTGCTGCGGCGGCGGCGGTGGTCTGCTCACCGACGATCTCATGGAATTGCGCGTCAAGGGAGCCCTGCCCCGCATGCAGGCACTCAGGGAGGTGACTGAAGAGAACGGCGTGACGCACCTGGCGGCCATCTGCGCCATCTGCAAGAGCCAGTTCTCGAAGGTCCTGCCCTATTACGGATTCCAGATGGACCAGATCGTGAGCGTGCACCAGTTGGTGAGTGACGCCATCGTGATGGCCCCGAGACAGTAATCAGAAGCGACCTATTCGAACTATCAGGCCGACGGCCCGATTTGACCAGGAGAGTAAGGCATGGCGACTTCCAGCGATGACATGAAACTGACGTTCCGCATGTTCCGGGACGGGGATCACGAACGCCGCAGCTGGAAAGAGGCGATCTTCGAGGGTGATCACTCCCACAAGTGCCCGGTTTATGTGCACCGTACGCCGCCCTGCCAGGGTTCCTGCCCCTCCGGGGAGGACATCCGTGGCTGGCTGCAGATCGTGCGCGGCATCGAGAAACCGCCGGCCGATCTGAGCATGCAGGAATACGCCTTCCGTCGTCTGACCAGCGCAAACCCCTTCCCCTCGGTGATGGGGCGCGTCTGTCCGGCCCCGTGCGAGTCCGGCTGCAATCGCAATGAAATTGAGGAGTTCGTCGGCATCAACTCCGTCGAGCAGTACATTGGCGACACGGCCTACGCGGAGAAATTCCAGTTCGAGCAGGCCCCTGCCCTGTCCGGAAAGCGGGTGGCCATCATCGGAGGCGGCCCCGGCGGCATGTCGGCCGCCTACCATCTGCGCCGTCGCGGCCATGCCTCAACCATCTTTGACGACCACGAGGAACTGGGCGGCATGATGATGTACGGCATCCCGGAGTACCGGGTGCCGCGCGAGCGCCTGCGCCACGAGGTCAAGCGCATTCTGGACCTGGGAGACATCGAGGTGCGCCTCAAGACCCGCGTCGGCAAGGACGTGAGCATGGAGGAGGTGGAAAAGGAATTCGACGCCGTCGTCTGGGCCGTGGGCTGTCAGACCGGCCGCAAGCTGCCGGTACCGGGCAGCGAGGCTCCCAATTGCATCACCGGCGTGGAGTTCCTCGAGGCCTTCAACACCGGCCGCATTCAGGTACTCAGCACCGACAACATCGTCTGCGTGGGCGGGGGCGATACCTCCATCGACGTGGTATCCGTGGCCCGGCGCCTCGGCAGGATCGAGGCCGAGAACGTCACTGACCACCCCGAGGACATGATTCACGGCTATGTCGCCCACGACAGTGTTGCCAGCGCCATGCGCACCGGCGCCACCGTGACGCTCACCTCGCTGTTCCCCAAGGAAAAGATGACCGCGGCCGAACACGAGGTGCATGACGCCCTCCATGAAGGCGTGAGCATTCTCGACGGCGTGATGCCCGTCGAGGTCTTGCTCAACGACGAAGGCCGCGCGGTCGGGCTGAAGATGGCCAAGTGCGAGTTCGAGGGCAATGCGCCCAAGCCCGTGGAAGGCACCGAGTTCGTGCTTGAGGCCAATCTCATCATTTCCGCCATCGGCCAGGGCGGCAACCTCACCGGCCTTGAAGCCCTGGACAACGGCCGCGGCTTCATCGACACCGACAAGTTCTACCAGGTTCCGGGCAAGGAAGGTCATTTCGTCATCGGTGACATCATCCGGCCTCACCTGCTCACCACGGCCATCGGCCACGGCGCCATCGCGGCCGATTCCATCGACCACTTCCTGCGCCGCGAGGAGCCGATCAAGCGCCCGCGCGTGGATGTGCACCACTTCAACCTGCTCGGCAAGCTCCAGGAGTTCGGCCTGGAACCGACCCCCTACTCCGGTGAGCAGACCTGGGGCACCTCCGACGGTGAATTCGCGGTGCACAACTACGAGGACCGCTCGTCCCAGGAGATCGTCTCCCACGAGAAGCTGTTCAAGGGGCATTTCCCCTATACGCCGCGCAACAAGCGCAGTGAACACGGCCCCGGCGCCGACGAAGTGATCGGGCATTTCGAAGAGCGCATGGACTGCCTCAGCGAAGAGCAGGCCGTCGAGGAGGCCAAGCGCTGCATGAGTTGCGGCATGTGTTTCGAGTGCGACAACTGCGTGATCTACTGCCCGCAGACGGCTGTGTATCGTGTGCCCAAGAAGCAGTCCGCCACCGGACGCTATGTGGCCACCGATTACGCCAAGTGCATCGGCTGCCATATCTGTGCCGAAGTGTGTCCCACCGGCTACATCGACATGGCCATGGGTGAGTAGGCATGCGACAGGGGATCTTTCATGCCCGTCTGATCCTTCCCGGCCTCCTGCTGGCGGGTGTCGTACTGATGCTCGCCGCCTGCGGCCAGGTGGAAGCCCCTCAGATGATGGAGGCGCGCGGAGATCAGTGTGTGGAGCCGGTGGATGTCATGCGCCGGGACCACATGAAGTTCCTCAGTATCGAGAAGGATCAGGCAGTGAACTTCGGCATCCGGAATCCCGAGCATAGCCTGAGGGGCTGC
>SKOF01000105.1 GCA_007120155.1 Thioalkalivibrio sp.
CCGCCAGGGCATCAAGGCCCGCCGGACCCGCAACGAGGGGCGGGTGCGCGCGCTCAAGGCCCTGCGGGCGGAGCGGGCCGGGCGCCGCGTCCGCGCGGGCACCGTGCGTCTGGATATCCAGGCCGCCGAACGTTCCGGGCGTCTGGTGATCGAGGCCGAGGACGTGGGTTTCCAATACGACGGCCAGCCGGTGATCCGGGATTTTTCCACCCTCATCCTGCGCGGTGACAAGGTGGGTATCGTGGGCCCCAACGGCGCCGGAAAGACGACCCTGTTGCGCCTGTTGCTTGGCCAGCTCCAGCCCGGCAGCGGCCGCGTGCGGCTGGGCACGAACCTGGAGGTCGCCTACTTCGACCAGCACCGGGCGGCCCTCGACGAGGAGGCCAGCGTCTTCGACAACGTGGGTGAGGGCCGCGACCGGCTGGAGGTCGGGGGGGAGTCCCGCCATGTCATCTCCTACCTGCAGGACTTCCTGTTCGAACCGGCCCGTGCACGCCAGCCGGTGAAGGCCCTGTCGGGCGGCGAACGCAATCGCCTGCTTCTCGCAAAGCTGTTCACCCGTCCCGTCAACCTGCTGGTGCTGGATGAACCCACCAATGACCTGGACACGGAAACCCTGGAGCTGCTGGAAGAACGCCTGGTGGAGTTTCCCGGCACGGTGCTGGTGGTGAGTCACGACCGGGCCTTCCTGGACAACGTGGCCACGAGCATCATCGCCTTTGAGGGGCCGGGGCAGGTCAATGAGTATGTGGGCGGATATTCAGACTGGCTGCGCCAGCGCGCGGTCGCGGCGCAGCCCGCGCCGGCGGCTGTTCCCTCATCGCGGCCCGCACCGACGAAGCCGGCGGGACAGAAGAAGCTCAGCTACAGGGATCAGCGCGAACTGGAGATGCTGCCCGGGCGTATCGAAGCCCTGGAGGCGGAGCAGGCTGCCCTCACCGCGACACTGGCGGACCCCGCGCTGTACCGGCAGCAGCCGGAGAGGATCACGCAGGCCCAGGGCAGGCTGGCGGAAATCGAGACCGAACTGGGGCAGTGCTACGCGCGCTGGGAGAAGCTGGAAGGATGAGGAGAGCGTGAATCAAGATTCAAGATTCAAGATTCAATGTCCAGGTCAAACCCAGCCCTCACCTTGAATCTTGAATCTTGAATTTTGAATCCGGACCGTTGATCCACGCCCGCGGAACCCGGGAGATGTCTGTACATGAAACCATAGGAGGAAACCCGATGAGACGTTTTGCAGCTTCCTTTGCGGGTGTCGCCCTGGCCGTGACCGCGGCCGCGCTGTCCGCAAACGACGTGATCTCCGTGAAGCGCATGACCATGGAACTGGCCCGCGACGTGGCCCAGGCCTCCGTGGAGGCCTGCCGCGCGGAGGGATACCAGGTGACTGCCGTGGTGGTGGATCGCAGCGGCGATGTCCAGGCGGTATTGCGCGATGTCCTGGCACCGCGGTTCACCTACCAGATTGCCCGGGACAAGGCCGCCGCGGTGATTCTCTCAGGCGTGAAGTCATCGGATTTTCGCGCGAACCGTGACGATATCCGCATGGAGATGAATCACGTGGACGGCATCCTGGTGCTGGAGGGCGGGGCGCCCATCGAGGCGGCCGGCTCCCTGGTGGGTGCCGTGGGTGTCTCCGGGGCGCCGGGAGGCCATCTGGACGAGATCTGCGCGCTGAAGGCGATCGAGACGGTTCAGGAACGTCTGGATTTCGCCATGTAGGGCGGTGACCGCGGCGCCAACCCGCATCTCCCCCCCCCGTCCCGGGCGCCTGCGTCCCGCCACAGCGAACAGATCGGCGCCCGAGCCCGAAGGATGGTGGGAGGCGCGGGCCAGGGCCGCGAAGGGGCCGGACGAATCCTTGAGCGGGTGTGGTTTCAGGGGAGCGCCGACCCCGGTGAACAATTTGCGTTCTGCTTCCCTTGCACCGGGATCGTCCGGATACCCGTGGTCGCCTGCATGGGTCCGTGCCGGATGACCTGACTATCGGTCCGCCGGCACGAGCCGGTCGCCACAGACCCGACATTGATAGCTCCGCCTGCCGTGGATGGCGTACCTGTGTTGGCGAGGGCCCAGGGCGTGAATGCGACAGCGGCAGCGGTAGAGATGACGATTCAGGGTTTGGGCCAGGATCTCCGGTGGCGTGCGGTGGGTGACCTGCGCTTTGCAGCCCAGTTGTTCCATGACCATGCGCCACTCCCGTCCGTGCGGCCGCGGGCCTCGACCGAAACACCGATAGACCACCGAATGGGCCACTTCGTGCGCGACCGTGTCGGGCATGTGCTGCTCGGGTGCGGCGGCAAACAGGCGCTCGTTGAAATGCAGGCTCTCGCTGCCGTTGCGCAGGCGCCACTGCCCCGCCGCAAGACCGCGCAGGGTGAAACGCACGGGCACGGTGTCGCCGCTGCAATCGAAGTGTTGAGCAGCGATCCGGTAAAGATTGCCGACGAGTCTTACAATCTCCAGGCGCCTCACGGCATCAAGTCCGTCCGGCTTGTGGAGGCGAGGCCCGGTATCGGGTTCCTGTGCGCGTTTCATCACAACCCTTCACCAGGATCCGGTCCGGCATCCGCGCGGTATTTCGGTCTGCCGGGAATCATGATCATGCTTGTAATATATGAATGAGTTGTTTGATGGAATGTGATCATTCAGCCCGGCGTTTTTATATATAATCCTGCTCGTCAAGTATTTGTTTTATTTCTTCAAAAGAGGTTTCCCCAATGGCAAAACGCAAGTCGCTCGAGAATCTGTCTTCCGAGGAACTGTACCAGATCGCCCGTCAGCGGGAGGAGGAGGAACGGCTCCGCGAGGAAGAGGCGCGCCGCGAGCAGCTCCAGGCCCTGCGGGAAGAGCGCCGCGCCTTGGTTGCGCGTCAGCGCTCTGAGCTGGCGGCCCTGGATCGGCAGATCCGTGCCCTTGGCGGTCGTGCCGGCCGCGGCCGCGGCCGTGGTGGCTCGGGCCTGAGCCAGGTGGTGCTGGATGCGGTGACGGCGGCCGGCAAGATCAGCACGGCGGAGCTGCGCGAGCAGCTTGAGGGCCGCGGCGTGAACGTCAGGAACCTCGGTCAGACGCTGGCGTATCTGAAGCGCACCGGCCGGCTCAAGTCCCGTGGGCGGGGGGTATACGCGGCCGCGTAATGCGTGGCCGGTCGTGCGGGCGGGTTGGACCGGATCCCGGGGGCCGTTACCCGTCGCCGGCCGGTATCCGCCCGACCGCCCGGATTGCCCGGGCCGCCTCCGGTGACACCAGGACAGCATTCACGGTGCTGCCGTAGAGCCGTCCTTCCCGTTTGAGTTGTGCAATCCGCCCGGCATCATGCCGGGCATCCAGCACCACGAACTCCCGTCCTTCCCGCCATTGTCCGCGCAGGGCCTTGAAGCGCCTGAACGCGTGCCCCTTGGGCGTGCCCTCCAGTTCGTCCAGCTCCCGGAAGGTATGCCACACCGTTTCTCCCCCGTATCCGGCCATCACTGTTCCTCATCCGGGGACACCCGCACGGCCAGCACATCACAGGGGGCATGGTTGAACAGGGTACGGGCGGTCGAGCCCAGCAGGCGCCCCAGTCCGGTGCGTGACGAGGATCCGAGCACGATCAGATCGGCGGACAGCTGCTCGGCGATCCGGTTGATCTCCAGGTGCGGGACGCCCGTCACCACCTCGCAGGGCAGCCGGGCTTCATCCGTATCGGCCAGCAGGCGCTCCAGTCGCGATCGCGCGTCCTCCAGCGCGGCGTCCGGATCCATGTCGTACCCGGGCAGCGACCCCAGCCCGTAGTCCAGATCCGGCAATGGCCGTTGCTCCACCACATGCAGCAGTGTGATCCGGCCGCCGATCTGTGCGGCAAGGGCCTTGGCACGCGAAAGCACCTGTCCGGATACCGGCGACAGGTCGAGGCACACGAGCAACTGGCGGTAGACGGGCATCATGGCGCGCGATCCTCCGGGTGCTGGCAATCATGGAGAGTGTACACGCCGGGCCAGCCTTCGGGCGGGTTGGGTAATTCAGCTTGTGATAGTGATAATTTTGTCATAAGCTCAATCTGTTACATCCAATTTCTGCTATCAAGGCTAGGTTTCTAGCGTAAGGGCATGAATAATAAAGCAGAAAATCTGGTTAATTCGGGGGAGGGGGAGCGGCGGCGTCGCGACCGGCGATGCCAGGATCTGGAGCCCCGTTTCCCGTGTTTCGACTTCGAGGGACGCCTGATCCATGAGGATCGGCGCCGCATACCCGATCGCCGGTTGTACATTCATGTGGAGTGGATCAGCGCCGAGTAGTGCCCCTGCCTTTCCGTCCGTCGGCCATGCGGGCCTCCTTGTCGTCTGAAGTCTGGTTGCGCCGCATCCCTCAGTTCATTACCGCCTATATTTACCGGTTAGCCAACGAAGCGCTGAATCGAGATTCGCGTTTCCGCGAGGCCACGGAAGACCCGCCGAAGATCACGCATTCGCGCCCTCTATCGAATTGACTGCGCCGGGATTTGTGCCGGGCGTGGCGTGTGCCCATATCCCGGGGCGAACCTGCTCATGACTGCCGACATGCTGGACGGACCGCTTTCCATTCATGCGCATGGACTCCATGGCTCCGGTGCCGGCGATGCCCCGGCACCGCCGCGGCCCCGTGCGCGTACCTTGCTCGTGGTGGACGATCAGGAGGTCAACCGCCGCATCCTTGCGCGGCACCTGGAGTTGCTCGGACATCGGGTCATCACGGCCGAGAGCGGGCCGCAGGCGCTGGAGCGCGTCCGGGAACACAAGGTGGACGGGGTGGTCCTGGACGTTGTGATGCAGGGCATGGACGGTTTCGAGGTTTGCCGGCGCTTGAAAGCGGATCCCGCCACGTGGTCGATCACCGTGGTCATGGTCACGGTGTTGAACAATCAGGCCGATCGGGTGCGGGCCATGGAGGCGGGTGCCGACGAGTTCCTGTCCAAGCCCGTGTATCCCGAGGAGTTGAGTGCGCGTATCCGTTCACTGATGCGCTGGCGTGAGGCCCGGGAGGCCCTGGAGGAAGCGCGCCTTGGCCAGATGCGGAGATTGTTCAGCCGCTACCTGTGCCCTGAACTGGTGGAAGACCTGCTCGCATCCGGCGACGGACGGGCGGCGGATCTGCTCGAACGGTCCGAGCGCCGTGAAGCGGTGGTCATGTTCGCGGATCTGCGCGGATTCACCTGTCTCGCGGCGCAACTGGAGGCGCACCGGGTGGTGGAGCTGCTCAACGGTTTCTTTACCATGGCCATCGGTGTGGCCCATGCCCATCAGGGCACTGTGTTCAGTATGGCGGGGGACGGCCTGCTGGTGGGATTCGGGGTTCCCCTGGCGCAGCCGGATGCGGCGGATCGCGCCTTCGACTGCGCGCGCGGGATGCACCGGGACTTTCGCGACCTGCGGGATCAGTGGCAGGCCGAATGGCAGGTGGAGAGCGGCCTCGGCATCGGTATCAACCGCGGGGAGGTGGTGGTCGGCAATGTGGGCTCCGAGGCGTTCATGAGTTACACGGTCGTAGGCGACCCGGTCAATGTGGCC
>SKOF01000054.1 GCA_007120155.1 Thioalkalivibrio sp.
GGCGGCAACACCGGGCGCAACACCACCATCGTGCGCTCCAACTACCTCACCCCCGAGGGCGTCAAGTTCTACGACGAGAGCATCCGCCTGTTCAGGGATCTGGCCGAGGATTTCGATCTCAATATCTTCTATTCCGAGCGCGGCCACATCACCCTCGCCCATACGGATGCGGCCGTGCGCACCATGCGCTGGCGCGCCGAGGTGAACAAGCACTTCGGCATCGACAGCGAACTGGTGGATCGGGACTTCATCGCCGACGCCGTGCCCATGCTGGACCTGGACTGCGGCGGGGAGCATCCGGTGCTGGGCGCCCTTTACCATGTGCCCGGCGCGGTGGTGCGCCACGACGCGGTGGCCTGGGGCTATGGACGCGGTGCCGACCGGCGCGGGGTGGAGATTCACCAGAAGACCCGGGTCACCGGCATCCGCGTGGAGCAGGGCAGGGTGGCGGGCGTCGAGACCGACCGCGGCTTCGTGAAGACGGGCCGGGTGATCTCCATGGTGGCGGGCGCCACGCCCCGCATCACCGACATGGCCGGCATCACCACGCCCATCGTCATCCATCCCCTGCAGGCCTGCGTCACCGAACCCATGAAGCCGTGGCTGGATACCATCATCGTCTCGGGCAGCCTGCACGTGTACGTCTCGCAATCCTCGCGCGGCGAACTGGTCATGGGCGCCGCGCTGGATCCCGCCATCCTGCATTCCACGCGCTCCACGCTGGACTTCGTGGAGGGGCTGGCAGACCAGATGCTGGATCTCTTCCCCTTCCTGTCGCGCGCCAAAGTGATGCGCCAGTGGGCGGGCATGGCGGACATGACGCCGGACTTCGCGCCCATCATGGGCAGAACGGCGATCGACGGTTTTTACATCGACGCCGGCTGGGGTACCTGGGGTTTCAAGGCGACGCCCATCTCCGGAAAGACCATGGCCTGGACCGTCGCCAACGACCGCGACCACGAACTCATCGAACCCTTCAGCCTCGCCCGCTTCGATCGCTTCGAACTGGTGGGCGAACGGGGCGCTGCTTCCGTCGGACATTGATGGCAGGTGTTTGGCCTGGGTTGACGACGCAGCTGGCGCAGAGACGCAGAGAACGCAGAGGCAGGATTTATGTTTAAGAGGTTTCAACGGCGCGTCGACGAATTCCGAGTTTCCCGGTCTGAGGGGTTCCGTTGCTTTACGCAGAAGGGATCTCTGCGTCTCTGCGCCCTCTGCGTTCCAATGCCGACATCAGCAGATCGCAACAACACATGAAACTCATCCACTGCCCCAAGGTCGGAACCCGTCCCGCGTCGGAGTTCGTGTACGGCGGCCTGTGGCGCCCCATGCCGGATCCGGATGCCTGTTCGGATACGCAGTGGTGCCACTACGTCTTCCACCGGGACGGCGCACCCGGGGTGCAGCGGGAGTGGTGGTGCCATGCGCCCACGGGCATGTGGTTCGTGGCCGAGCGCGACACGATGAAGGACGAGTTCCTGCGCACCCTGACCGTGGCCGAAGCCATGAGGGAGGCCGCCTATGGCTAGCTTGCTCGTAGGCCGGATAAGGCGCAGCCGCATCCGGCACGCCATCGGCAAGGGGCTTGGCGGATGCGCTTCGCTTATCCGCCCTACGAGGCTGCTTGCAATGACCTCGGTTGAGGCCATGAAGGAGGCGGCCGATGGCTAGGCGCCTGCCGCCCCAGCCGGGGGAATGGATCGATCGCGAGCACACGATGCCTTTCACCTTCGAAGGGTGCAAGTACACGGCCTTCGCGGGTGACACCATCACGTCAGCGCTCCTCGCCAACGGCGTGCGCGTGCTGGGGCGCAGCTTCAAGTACCACCGTCCGCGGGGCGTGTTCTCGGCGGCCAACCACGACACCAACGTCCTGCTCCAGTCGGAGACCGACTTCAACATCCGCGGCGATGTCACCACGGTCGAGCACGGCATGAAGCTCGCCGCTGTCAACACGGCCGGCGGACTGGAAAAGGACCGCGGGCGCATCATGGACCGTCTCTCGCCCATGCTGCCGGTGGGTTTCTACTACAAGACCTTCCACCGACCCCGCGCCCTGCTTCCCTTCTGGGAGAACCGTATCCGCCGGATGGCGGGTCTGGGGCGCGTGGACGCCGCGTGGCCCGACGACAGGCGCGCGCCCGCACGGCACGCCTTCTGCGATGTGCTGGTGGTGGGCGCGGGCCCGTCCGGTCTGTCCGCGGCCGTCACGGCTGCCGAGGCCGGCGCCAGTGTCTGGCTGGCGGACGAGAATGCGCGCCCCGGCGGCAGCTTCAACGATCAGGAGGCCAATCTGCAGCGCGACGAACTGCTGGGCCGGGCGCATGCACTGGAAAACCTCACGATCCTGACCGACACGGTCGCCGCCGGTTGGTACGCGGACCATTACATCCCACTGGTAACCCCCGAAGGCCTGATCCGCCTGCGCGCCCGCGCGGTCATCGTTGCCGGCGGCGTCTACGAGCAGCCCGCCGTGTTTCGCAACAACGATCTGCCGGGCGTGATGCTGGCAAGCGCGGCCCGGCGACTGGTGCATCGCTACGGCGTTGCCCCCTGCGAGTCTGCGGTGATCCTGGCCGCCAACAGCGATGCCTATCGCACGGCGCTGGAACTGCAGGCCGCCGGCGTCGCCATCCGCGCACTGGTGGACCTGGAGGATCCCGGGACACGGGGCGATCTGTTGGCCGATGTGCAGGCGGCGGCCATCCCGGTCTACGAACGCAGCGCCGTCTACAGCGCGGAAGGTAACGGCCTCCTGAATGCGGTGACGGTCTGCGAACTGGACGGCGTGGGTCGCGCGAGGCCGGACACCGCCCGGCGCATCGACTGCGACGGCCTGCTCATGTCCGTGGGCTATGCACCCGCCGCAGCCCTGCTGTATCAGTCCGGCGCGCGCATGACATTCGCCGGAACGCCCGGCCAGTTTGTGCCGGAGGCGCTTCCGTCCGGCGTGTTTGCCTGCGGGCGGGTCAACGGCGTGTTCGGCCTGCAGGCGCGCATGGACGACGGCATGGCCGCGGCGGGCGAGGCTCTCGCGTATCTGGGCAGGGAAGGCAGGCAGCACACGCGCCCCGGCCGTGGAAGCGAGCGCATGTCCCACCCCTGGCCCGTGTTCCCGCATCCGAAAGGCAAGGTGTTCGTGGATCTCGACGAGGACCTGCAGCTCAAGGACCTGGAGCGAGCAGCCGCCGAGGGCTTCGACAACATCGAACTGCTCAAGCGCTACTCCACCGTGGGCATGGGTCCGAGCCAGGGCAAGCACGCCAACATGAACGCGGTGCGCATTCTCGCGCGCCTGACCGGCCGCGACATCGACGAGACCGGCACCACCACCGCGCGCCCGTTTCATCATCCGGTGCCCATGGGCCATCTCGCGGGGCGCCGCCTGCGCCCGGAGCGGCGCACCGCCATGCACGGCTGGCACAAGGCGCACGGTGCCGTGTTCATGCCCACCGGACATTGGCTGCGGCCGAAGTATTACGGTCCCGGTCCGGAGGACGAGGCCATCCGCGCCGAGGTGCTGGCGGTGCGCAAGGGTGTGGCCATGGTGGATGTCTCCACGCTGGGCAAGGTGGAGGTGATCGGCCCGGACGCGGCCCGTTTCATGGATCAGCTCTACACGCTGAAGCTTTCCACCGTGAAGACCGGCCGGACCCGTTACGCGCTCATGGTGGACGAGGCCGGGGTGATCATCGACGACGGTGTGTGCGCCCGCTGGGCCGAGGATCACTTCTACGTGACCACCACCACCACCGGCGCCGAGATCATCTTCCGCCACATGCAGCGCCTGATCGGCGAGTGGCAACTGAACGTGGACGTGATCAACCGCACCCACCAGATGGCCTCCATGAACATCGCGGGCCCGCTGACGCGGGAGGTCCTGGAGCCGCTCACCGATCTGGATCTCTCGCAGGAAGCCTTTCCCTATCTGGGCGCGCGTCAGGCGGAGGTGGCGGGCGTGCCTGCCTGGCTGTTCCGCGTGGGCTTCGTGGGCGAACTGGGTTACGAGATACACGTACCCGCCGCGCAGGCGCGCCAGGTATGGGCGTCGCTCATGGCGGCGGGCGACGCGTACGGCATCCGACCCTTCGGCGTGGAGGCCCAGCGCCAGCTGCGGCTGGAGAAGGCGCACCTGATCGTTGGTCAGGATACCGACGGCACCTCCAGCCCCTTCGACGCCAACATGAGCTGGGCGGTGAAGTTCGACAAGCCGTTCTTCCAGGGCAAGCGCAGCCTGGAGATCCTGAAGGATCGCGCCTCCAACCGGCTGCTGGGCTTCAGACTGCCGGGCAATCACCCGGGCCCGGTGCCGAAGGAATGCCATCTCGTGATCCACGACGGCGATATCGCCGGGCGCGTCACCAGCATCGGTTACAGCCCGTCGCTGGATGCCTGGGTGGGTCTCGCCATGGTGGATCGCGCCCTCAAGGATGCCGACACGCTTTCCATCCGCGTGGCCGGTGCGGAGATCATCGACGCGCCCGTGGTGGCCACGCCGTTCTACGACCCGGAGGGTCTGCGACAGAAACCGGAGACGGTCCCGGAATCGCAGGCGAGGGAGGTGAGCGCATGACCCGCCTTAGTCCTGCCCACGACATTCTGCCCCGGGACCGTTTTCGTTGGGGCAAGGCCATGGAGATGGCCACACCGCTGCAGGCGCCGCGCGTGCCGGAAACCTGGCTCGCCGACCTGAGCCCGCTGACCCGGGTGCTGGTCAAGGGCGGCGATGCCGCCGGCTGGCTCGCGGGCCGCGGGCTGACCGTGCCGGACGAGTGGTTCGTCTGCCGCGATCTGCCGGATCTGGGGCGCGACTGTTTCGTTGCGCGCACCGGGAACGCCGAGTGCCTGCTCCACGACGGCCCCGAGGGGGGGCTCGCCGCGCGGCTCGGCCCCCTGCCCGAAGGGCTGGAGAAGGGCACCCGCATACTCGCGCGCGACGACCTGGAGATTGCCCTTGGCGGCGAGCACGCCGCCACGCTCATGGCGGAGTTCTGCGCGCTGGATCTCTCCGCCGCGGACGACGCGCTGCTCTACACCCGCGTGGCGGGCGTGGGCGTCTGGCTTCGGGTGGAAGCGGGGCCTGTCTACCGCATGGGCTGCGAACCCAGTTACGGCGAATTCCTATTCGAGACCCTGATGCACGGGGTCCGTGAAATGCAGGGGGAAGTCATCGGCTTTTCCGATTTCTACACCATCCGGGAGGATCCACAATGACACCACAGGAAGCGAAGACCTACCTCGAGAGTCACCAGGTGAAGTACATCCTGGCCCAGTTCGTGGACATCCACGGCGTGGCCAAGACCAAGTCCGTGCCCGTGAGCCACCTGGAAGACGTGCTCACCGACGGCGCCGGGTTTGCGGGTTTTGCCGTGTGGGGCCTTCGCATGGGCCCGCATGAGGCGGACTACATGGCGCGCGGTGACCTGGGCACGCTGTCCGTCGTACCCTGGCAGCCGGGCTACGCGCGCATCGTGTGCGACGGCTTCGTCAACGGCGAGCCCTACATGATGGATA
>SKOF01000203.1 GCA_007120155.1 Thioalkalivibrio sp.
CGCATCACAACGTCGGCGGACTGCCCGAGCACATGAAGCTGGGCCTGGTCGAGCCGCTTCGCGAACTGTTCAAGGACGAGGTTCGCAGGATCGGCGTGGAACTGGGGCTGCCGAGCGAGATGGTCTACCGTCATCCGTTCCCAGGTCCGGGCCTGGGTGTCCGCATCCTGGGCGAGGTGAAGAAGGAATACGCCGACCTGTTGCGCCAGGCCGATGACATCTTCATCGAGGAGCTGCGCAAGGCGGATCTCTACGACCAGGTCTCCCAGGCATTCGCGGTGTTTCTGCCGGTCAGGTCCGTGGGCGTGATGGGCGACGGACGGCGCTACGATTACGTGGTGGCGCTGCGTGCCGTGGAGACCATCGACTTCATGACGGCGCGCTGGGCGCACCTGCCTTACGATTTCCTGGATACCGTGTCCCGGCGCATCATCAACGAGGTCAACGGGATCTCCAGGGTGACCTACGACATCTCCGGCAAGCCGCCCGCGACCATCGAGTGGGAGTGATGGGCGTACTCCCTTCGCGGCCGGGATCCGCCTTGCCTTTCAGTGGGCAGGCCTGGTGATTCGGCGGCAGATCCATAGAATGAGCGGGTTTTCCCGAAACACCAACCCCCGGCACGGCCTCCGCACGCCAATCAACGGTAGTGCCGCAGGTACCACCACTCAAAGGCCCGCTTCGCCCAGTGAAACACCGGGCTGGACGGAAGGACGACGCTACGCGTCTCCGTGCGCTTGACCAGGATCCCGCTGGTCCGGGTGTCGACGATGCAGATCAACTCTGCCTTGAAGGTGTGGCTGGGGGCCTTGCCCTGGAACTCACCGAGCAGATTGGCCACCGCGGCCTCGGCCTGGAGATCCGCCATGTGGGCCTGCTTTGGCAACCAGTCCGGGCCCGGGAAGCTGCCTGAGTCGCCGGCCACGTAGACCTTGTCCTGCCCAGTTACCTGGCAGAAGGCATTGGCCTGCAGCAGCCCGCCGTCTGAGCGCGGGAGATCGGTATTGTCGAACCAGGCGTTGCCGGTCATCCCGGGCATGAATACGATCAGGTCGGCCGCGAACTCGCTACCCTCGGTGGTCACCCTGTTCGCCTGGAAACCCTTGAGCTTGTGTCCCAGATGGGTTTCGATGTCCCGGCGCTTCATCTCGCGCATCAAACCCTCGACTGCCCTGGGACCCAGTCGGTTGCCCGGTTTGGGCGCCGGCGTGAAGAAGACCAGCTTGAACCGGTCGCGATCGCCACGCTTGCGCAGGTGCTGGTCGATACCGAACATGAATTCGAAGATCGGCCCCCCGCGCATCGCCGCCGGCTCCTTCGGGTTGCCGGCAAAGCCGAATGCGATCGTGCCGCCTTTCATCCCGACAAGGCGATCACGTATCTGCACCGCCGCCTCCACGCCCTCGCAGGGCGTGATTGCGTGTTCGATACCCGGCAGCTTCTTGAGAAAACGCCCGCCCGAGGCAATGATCAGCCCGTCGTTGCCCACCTCTCCGGCATCGGTCAGCACCACCCGTCCGCCATCCTTCAACCCGGTGACCGAGGCCGGATGGTAGGTCACGCCCTGGCGCTTGAAGTAGGGCTCAAGATTGATCACCACATCCTCGGGCCTTCGCAGGCCCGTGGGAATCCAGATCGTGCTCGGGTAGTAGACCAACTCCGGCCTCGGCGCGATCACGTCGATGGCAAGAGCGCGATCGGCCGTGCGCAGCTTGCGGATGGCGGTCAGGGCGCCGAAACCGGCGCCTATCACGGTGATACGGGTCATGATCGAGGTCCCTGATGGCGTAAACTCGCCTTATTGTGTTGATCGGAAGCACCCCGGAGGCTCCTCACGGGAAAGCCGGAATAAGGGGCAACTGCTCTGGTAATAGTAGCGGTAGTTGCCTTGTCACGCGGATGAGCCGAGGGGAGAGCGTTGGCATCCCGGGCACGATGTCGGCCGCTTCGAGCGGTGCAGGACGATCTCGTACGCGCGGTCCAGACCGCCCAGTCCAGCAGGAGAGTCTGCGATGCGTTTCGGCCATTCGTTTCTCGTGTGTGTTGCGCTGTGCGCCACGGCGATCCATCTTGCGAGCTGTGCCAGCCCTCCACGAACGATCACGGCTGAGGCCTTCGAGGAACGCATTGCCGCACACGAGGCCCAATCTCTGGCACAGCGTGACCGGATCGCTGCGCGCCTGCTGCAACGCCTGGAAACCCGATATGCCGGGCAGAAGGCGCTCGGGCGGGAGGATCAGCCGTTCACCTACGAGATCCTGATGCTCTCCAGTGGTGGCCAGTATGGCGCGTTCGGCGTCGGGGTGCTGCAGGGTTGGTCGCAGGTGACGGACGCAACGGTCCGGAGGCCGGATTTCGACCTGGTGACCGGGGTGAGTACAGGGGCGCTGATCGCACCCTTCGGCCTGCTCGGCACCGACGACTCGATTCAACGGATCAGCCAGCTCTACCACGAGGCAAGCGACCGCATGGCACTGCTGCGCGGACTGCTGTTCTTCATGCCCTGGCAGCCATCGTTCTTCGACAACCGGCCGCTGGCCGAGCGGATCGCGGCGGAAGTGGACATGGAAACCGTTCGGGGTATCGCCGAAGCGCACGCGCAGCATCGCAAGCTCCTGCTGGGTTCCACGGACCTGGACCTGGGACGTTTCCGGATCTGGGATCTGGGTCCGCTAGCGGCCTTGGCTTTGGAAACGGGGGACGCCGGGAATCTGCACCGGATTATGCTTTCTTCGGCGTCGATTCCCGCGGCCTTTCCTCCGGTCGAGATCGAGGGCGCGTTATACGCCGACGGAGCCGCGGCGCAGGCCGCCTTCGTCGGCCTGGATCAACAGGAGATCGTCCAGGTGTTCCGGGAATTCGTCGCGCGTAATCCCGATGCGCCGATGCCGAGGCTGCGTTTCTGGGTGATCGTGAACGGCTACCTGGATACCCGCCCGGAACTGACCCGGGCGACATGGGCGCCGGTGATCCGGCGGAGCGTGGCGGTGCTCACCAGTTACTCCATGCGCGTCACGCTCCGCCACATGCAGTTCGGCGCAGGGCTGCTGGCGCAGGATCTGAACACCGAAGTCGACTTCCGGTACATCGCGGTTCCGCACGACCTCGAACTGCCCGAGAGCCGACATCGGCTGTTCGACCAGGAACTCATGCGCCGGTTGGCGGCGGAAGGATTCCGGCTCGGCCGTGACCCTTCGTCCTGGCGATCGGATGCGCTCGCCCCGGAGATCCCCGGGAGCGCGATTCAAATGGAGCCCGTCCGGTTCGATGTTCCGTGATACCTGTCTGGCAGGGGTTTCCAGAGTGGGAGAGTTTGTCGCGACTGCAGCGGCGCGGTCAGGATCATAGGCTGCACTGAAGACCCGGTCGTGATGCAGAGGATCCTCACCCATCTGAAGGAGAAGCTGGCCCCGGAACGGCTGAGTTTGTTGCCCTCGGCGCGGGTGCCGCCAGGCAGTCTCGGCTGACGCACCTCTCGTTCAACCCGGGCTGCTGTCACCCGCCGGTTACGGGTGGGGAGCGGTCGGCCTGCCGGCAAGCACGGCCGTCGTGTCCGACAGGTTGAGATATTGCACGGTAGCCGCCTCCAACGAGCAGACTCTGGCCAACCAGGAGCAACTGTGGAATGCCCTGCCTCCGGGCTGGAAGGTGGGTATCGACCAGCGCCCGAAGGGAGTCACCCGAGAACGCCATGACCGCGTTGCAGCGCTTGGCAAGGACCGGGCCCGGTGGTTTTTTGGACGCCGGACTTGATCCCTGTCATGGTTGTGTGGATCACCATAGCCTCACGATGGTTCGGATGGGATATGGGTGCCTGCCCCGAGAACAGGGGCGTTCAATCGGATGAGTAAGGAGAAACGAGCCATGGCACATATCGTGGTACTGGGCGCGGGGATCGGCGGCCTGCCTGCCGCCTACGAACTGCGCCACACGCTCGGCAGCGCATATAAGGTGACGGTCATCAATCCCCATGACCATTTCCAGTTCGTACCCTCCAATCCGTGGGTGGCGGTCGGGTGGCGGCGCTGCGAGGACATCTGCGTGGCACTGCGCCCGAGTCTCGGGCGCAAGGGAATCGAGTTCATCAAGGGCGCGGCCACCCGCATCGACCCGGAAGCTCGGCGTGTGGAGACCACCGAAGGGCCGGTTGACTACGACTATCTGGTGATCGCCACCGGGCCCCGGCTGGCCTTCGACGAGGTGCCCGGCGCGGGGCCCGGGGAGGGCGGGAACACACACTCCGTGTGCACCACCGAACATGCCGAACGTGCCTGGACATCCTATCAGCGATTCGTCGGTGATCCGGGTCCCGTGGTGATCGGCGCCTTCCAGGGGGCGAGCTGTTTCGGCCCCGCATACGAGTACGCCATGATCCTCGACACCGATCTCCGCAAGCGTCGCATCCGCGACCGGGTGCCGATCACCTTTGTTACCTCCGAACCCTACATCGGGCACCTGGGTCTTGGTGGCGTCGGGGATTCCAAGGGCATGCTCGAGTCGGAGATGCGCAGCCGCCACATCAAGTGGATCACCAACGCCCGGGTGACCACGGTGGAGGCCGACCGGATGCTCGTGGAGCAGCTCGACGACGATGGCAACGTGGCACGCACGCACGAGGTGCCGTTCAGGTTCTCCATGATGCTTCCCGCCTTCAAGGGCCAGCCGGTTATCGCCGAGGTGGAGGGTCTGTGCAATCCGCGCGGTTTCGTGCTCGTGGACGAGCACCAGCGCAGCCCGCGCCACCCCCGGATCTACGCCGCCGGTGTATGCATCGCCATTCCCCCCGTGGAGACGACCCCGGTGCCCACCGGTGCCCCCAAGACCGGCTACATGATCGAGTCCATGGTCACGGCCATCGTCGAGAACATCCGCCAGGAACTCGCGGGGGAACCGCCCACCCATACGGGCACCTGGAACGCCATCTGTCTGGCGGACATGGGAGACACCGGCGCGGCCTTCGTGGCACTCCCCCAGATCCCGCCGCGCAATGTCAACTGGATGAAGAAGGGCCGCTGGGTGCACTACGCCAAGGTGGCGTTCGAGAAGTACTTTCTGCGCAAGATGAAGACGGGCGTCTCGGAGCCCATCTACGAGCGCTACGTGCTCAAGCTGCTTGGCATTGTCCGGTTGAAGCCCACTCGGGGCGGCGGCTCCACGAGCGGTTGAGGATCGCATGAAGATGTTGGCTGCGGTCTTTGCGACCCACATCTGCACCTATGCCGTGATGCCCCGCGATCGGCCAACACAGCAAGGGTACGCTGCTGGGTGGCTGTCCATGTTGGACCGTGCTGATTCTACCTCCGGGTGCCACAGGAGCCGGACTGGGTGTGGAGCCGGACTGGCAGCCCGGAATGGCGTGCCTGTCCTGCGCTTTGTGCAGCGCCTGGGCTCCCGTCCATCCGCCTTCTGATAGCTAACGTATGATCATCAGTGACAAGCATCGCTTTGTATTTTTGCATATCCCCAAGTGTGCC
>SKOF01000465.1 GCA_007120155.1 Thioalkalivibrio sp.
AGGGCGCGGTGGATGGCGTACTCGCCCACCAGGGTCTTACCGGAGCCAGTCGGGGCACTCACCACCACCGAGTGGCCCTGGTTGAGGGCATCGATCGCCTCGAGCTGGAAGGGGTCGAGGGTGTATGGGAAAAGGTTCGCCAGGTCAGCACCCTTAGCATGCACGGCAACCGATTCTGAGACGGGCTCGACGGGTGCGCTCACTGGGCAGGGGATTCAAACAGTGACACCAAAGGGGATCGCGCAGCTCAGCAGACGAAAGATCGAGGGAGCGACCGCCTGCGAGAGCTGGAAGATGATCTCCATTTCGCGAGTCTAGACTACTTTCTAATCCGTCAGGCGCAAACTCATGAGACGGCCTTAATCAAAGCCCCGACGACACAACTCCACCCAGCGGAACAGCCGAGGGATTTAACAGAGTTGTGCAGGGAGTTGTGCAGGGGATATCGGCGCAGACGATAGCAGGAATTCTTCTCTGACGCGAAAGAAGAATTAGCATAGGACTGGCTGCCAGGCCTAAAGGAGATTGAAGGGGGCACTGCGATTGTAAATGCGAAGTGCATTCAAGGCGGCTTTCGACCTGATCTCCAGGTAGGAGTCCTCAGAGAAATAGGCAGTATGAGGATTAATCGTGATGCGCTGACTTAAAGGGTTAGAGGTGTCTCTCCAGGCACGGATAAACTCATTATCGATTGGCGGCTCATCCGGAAGGACATCAAGCGCAACGTGACTGATCTGATGCGACCTGAGGGCATCTAAAAGGACGGATAAGCTGGCGACGAGCTTTCCCCGAGCAGTGTTCACCAGAGAGGATCCGGCTTTCATGCTGGCAATGAACTCATCATCGACCAGGCCCATTGTCTCTGGCGTAAGTGGAGCGTGAAGACTGATGACATCGGAACCGCCGAGGAGCTCTTTGAGGGTATCGAACCGATGCGCTCTTACGACCTTTTCATAACCCCTTGGCAGATAGGGGTCATAGAAGCAAGTTTTAAAACCAAGCTGGCGGCATTTTAGAAGCACACTGCTCCCGATACGCCCAGCACCAATGACGCCAACCATGGTTTCCGATGTCCTGCGTAATCCCTTCAGAACATTCTCCTGCCAGCTGCTAGCAAGACCTCTGGCGGTATTATTGTAGACACTAATACCACGCGTTATATTCAGCATCATTGCCAAGGCCGTATCCGCGACTTCATCGACGCCATAATCGGGATTGTTGCAACAGACAATACCCTTAGATTTCAGCGCGCCTAAGTGAAGATTCTCGTAGCCGACACCATATCTCTGGACCCCGCGGAGATTCGGGAGTTCAGCTATGTATTGATCGTCGATAATAGCGTGCCATACCATGAGTATTTGTGTTTCACTGTCAATATCAGTTCCGACGAGATCCCCCAGGATCGACTTCTCCTCGGCGCTGGGTACGTCAAAGTGGTCTGTGATAGCAATAACCGACATAATGAGGAGAGCTAGTTTGCGGTGTTGATCTGGTTGTCAACGAGATGCTGAACAAGATCACTGTAGGTTTTGGGGAGTTGCTCGTTAAGAACCTCTTGCCTCATGGCTAATTCAGCAAGCTGGAAGTCCTTCTCTTCATCTATATCAATCGTCGAATAACCGCTGAGGGTGAAAAAGTCAAGTTTTCCTGTAAACACCCCCCAACCCAAGCTCTCATAGTTCGATTTGAACTTCTTATAGTCATAGATAGCCAAAGAGAAGTTCAACGCAATTACAGGAGTGAGATCTTGCGATCTAGGAAGCTTTCCTACTCTGGAAAAGTTGATATCCTTGCCACCAAGAAAACAGTGGGTCTGGATTTCTTCGGCGGAGATCAAAGTATCAGCATCACCACAGACGTATTGATTCCAGGCAGCATCGAGTTCATCAGATTTCAGCAGAGGCGAGGTTGGCGTCACAACAGCAAGATAGTCTCCAGGAACATTGCACATAAAGTCATAAAGGTAGTCATCGATCATGCTTGTACTTGTAGCCAACTCAGTAGCTCTATGGTAGAAGGCAACACCATTTCGATCGGCAAGCTCACCCCAGATTGGGCTGTCTGAGTTGATATAGATTGTTTCACTCAAATGCTTGGTGGACTTAACAATATCCAAGGTGTGCTCGACGAGTGTTTTACCTGCCAGCAACCGCATGCCTTTCATCGGGACTCGATTGCTCCCAAGACGCGAAGGGATAACGGCAATAACTTTTCCTGTTGGTTTCATGAGAGGTTCATTTGTGCGGCCACCAAGTTGACCTGGTCAATAACCTTACTGGCATATCCCGCCTCATTGTCATACCATAGAACGAGCTTTAAAAGTCTGTGCCGGATAACATCGGTCCATCTGTGGTCGACCGTTGCCGAATATTCGGAACCTTGAAAGTCAAGAGAAACAAGGGGAGAAAAGTTGTTATGTAGAATATTCCAATGCTGCTGCTGCTCGTACATTGTAAAACGGTCGACTATTTCTTCGCGACTTACTTCACGAGAAAGATAAAGGCTCAGATCAGCAGTCCCCACAATGGCCGTAGGAGGTCTGTAGGAAAATGAACCAATCATGTCTTCGGATAAGTTAAGATGCTGAAGAACTTGACAGGTGGCCTGAATTGCAGAAGTTGGCTTTGGGATGAGATTTCCAATCGCTGAACGGCCTAGAGCATAATGATGATAAATCGTTCCCGGCACTGACCATGATGATGCCGGACCATCCATGAGGTTTTGGTAGCTGAGCCACGGATGGATCGTCGTGACAAGCCCACTATCCAGTCCAAATTCCTCGATGATCACCCGAATCACAGGGGCGAGCGCAGTTGCGTCACAAATGCTGGATGCGATGACGTGGTGCCTGTCAATGTCCAAAAGATGCTCATTGGCGCCCAGGACTAACGTAAAGTCAACATTGTTTGGAGAATGAGTAACAAAGACTTTCTTGGCCTTGCCTAAATCAATTAGCTTTCGAGAATCTAATACGTTTTGATATACACCCGACGAGTCGATAACAAAGTCAATGTCGTCGGCCTGCCAGTCTACATCGTTGATTGACTGCTCATGGTGCAATGAGATGACGCTGCCATCGCTACCCAATAGCTTATGATGCTCGTATCCAAAGTCTGCGGGTAGTCGCCCATAGATACTGTCATAGTTGATAGTATAAGCAATATTGTCGGGATCGGGATTGATATCATTAACAGCAGCTATCTCAAAGCTTTTTGTTCTTAGGTTATTGCGAAGGATTGCACGCCCGATGCGGCCGAGTCCATTGATTCCAACTCTGATCATTGCAGGAACTCTGACGGGAACATGGAAAGGAAGACTTGGCCTGGAATATGGCTTATAAATCGTACCGTAGCGCTGGTTGCCGCGTCTACCCCCCTCCTGCTTTACGAGCTAAAAATAGATTTATTTGGAATAATGACATTTTTGCACTAGGTGGGAATCAGGTGTGTTCGCCGCTAGATTTGGTGAATGCGGTGAATCTTAGACACAGTCTGATCTCCGCTCAGAGCATGATAAATTCCTTTGGGGAGAATGGGCTTTACCCCCAGGATGTAGACGAAGTCATCCACCAAGCAGGTGTAGCTCTTGCTGCTGAATGCCACCGCCCCGAGAATGCTCGGATCACACAAGAACAAACGAGCCTGCCGAAAGAATCAAGAGATACGGATGCTGACATCCAACGCTACATCCCGAGAACTTCGGGATCAGTGAGTTCAGGCTCGGGTTATCAAGACCCACAGTGGTTACGGCAAGGCCTAGCGCGCGAGGCTCCTGTGCGATGAACTCAGGGTCCAACATTGCCTCGGTGACAAGCAGTTTTATCACTCAGCTTGAAGCACGGTTGGTGAACCTCAAAGAAGAAGAAGCCTGTCTCAAGAGCCAATTAAGAAAGCACAGCACACTTGAAGTTGCCTACGTTAATGACCAAGTTCGCGAGCTGGAGCGTCAGATTCGCGAAGAGCGTAATGTACTGGTGAACCCCGGAGGCAAAGATATCAACAGGATTGATGCCGAGGGTTGGAAATTGGAACCTGAAATGCTCCTGGCCACGGAGGCCAATCAAGTCAGCAATCATTAGAGCCAATGGCAACCGTCAACGAGTGCAGCAGCAGCTGAGATTTCTTGTACGACTTGCCGATCCCCATAAGCCTAGTGATCAGGCGATGGAATGGCGCTGGAAAGGTATCACGGGCGCACTCGGGGGTAGGTAGCGGCATGGGGGCTCGGCTCCTTCAGCCTGGGAATCATCTCCCGGCGCTGAGCGCTGAGCCAGACTCCGATAATGTTAAGAAAGGTAGTCGCTTTTAGATCGATAGATGCAACAGAATGCTTTGGTCGTACGCAGGTGGGCTTTGTGCTGCCGAACAGAACACTTAACAAGTCTACGTAGTTGATGACCAATGATGAACCCATTGTCTGCTGATGGCAGCAGAATCCAGGTCGGGAAGCCCCTACAATTAGGAAACAGATTTCAATACCGGCATGCTTGCTGAGCGCCGTTCAAAGCGTCTTGATTGGCGGCAGAAGCTGCTGGCCCCCCTGCGGAGGCTGGGCACGATGCTTGGCTTAAAACGAGCCGCTTCGAACAAACCCAAGAAACCGGAGCAAGAAAAGCTACTGCGTGGCTTTGGCCGCAAACGCAGTCTGCAGGAGTGGAAATCGCGTCGCAAGCGCACGGTCGCCGAAGTGAAGGACCACCTGAACGCTGAACAGCCCTTGCTTGCCATCAAGAAGCTCACCCGAGCCCTACTCGAAGATCCGCAGCACCCCCCCTACTTCACCCTGCTCAAGAAGGCGGTAGCCCAACGGCGAAAGCGACAGCTCAAGACCAAACGTAGGGATCCCTGGGCACAGCTGCCCAAAGACTTGCACGAAGAGGCCTTGCAGCTAGAGGCGTTCTCTGTCTATGTGGGTGAACTCGAGCAACTCTTCAATAGGGCCGGTATCCCTCGCCTCAACGCCCCGCCGCCTCCAGGCGCGCGTCAGGCCAAGGCCGACCAACGAAGCATAGCCAGCCAGGAGAGGGCAGCAAACTCAACAGCCAGCTCTTCTGGCCAATCCGTCAGTCCAAAACGCCGCAAACGTCGCAGAGCGCCCGACAAATAAAGTCAACCCAACAAGTCGTTGCAAAAGCTGAGGTAGACAGCGGTACCAGTTAATGGGCTACGTTCACCGGTGAAGCGTCTAGTATCGCCCGAGGGATGCGGGTATCCAGGTTGAACTTAGCGCACTAGGTTGGACAGATTCGACTATAGATCCCAGCACTATTGTAGCGCAGGCTGGCTGTGTATTTAAGGCTCCCGAAGACGCGAATCAGCGTACCGACAAGGAAGATCCTTATGGAACAAGTTAAGGGCACCTCGAAAAATCAGGATTCGCACTGAGCAGACATGAACACAAAAAAGCCGCACAGAGGCGGCTTGGCAAGAATCCCTGTGGGACTTCTTGATCAGATCGCTACATAAATTGC
>SKOF01000366.1 GCA_007120155.1 Thioalkalivibrio sp.
GCAATACATCGATCACTACAATCAGAACTCCGCAAAGCCGTTTATCTGGACTGCCACCACAGAATCCATCCTCGCTAAACTCGAACGACTTTGTTCAGCTATTTCCGGGACACGACACTAGCGAGCCAGTATCTCTGGATGATCGCCCGCGGCGATGTCCAGGGCCCCATCTCCCTGGCCCGCGCGGCGATGGCGCGGCATGGGCAGCTGCCAACCCTGCTGATGTGGTACGGCCGCGCGCTCGGCGGCGCGGGCGAGTACGAAGAGGCCTGGGAGGTACTTAATCGGGTCTTCGCCGCGGGTCCCGGGCTGGACGATCCGCGCAACGTGACTTGGGCTCAGGCGGAGATCGCTGTGCAGGTCCTCGGGCTCGCTCACCTGCGTGGCGACCAGGTCCGCGCAGCCGAGCTCGAGGCGGCGGTGCTTGCCGTCATCGAGTTCGTAGCGCGCGACTGGCCTTGGGGCGCCGAAGAACGCATGTTTTTCCTTGACGGCGCGATGCAACGGTACGATGCCGCAGCGTCCCGCTTGCGTACCCTCGGGCCGCGCATCGACCCGAGCTTCATTCACTTCATTGAGCACATCGAACTGTTTCGGCCGCTTGGCGAAACGGCCGAGGGCCGGGTTTTCTTCGAGGAGATGCAAGAGGAACTGGCGCGGCAACTCGAGCGCCTGCGCGCCAGTGGCATTCCCTGGCTGCTTGAGCCCGAGCAATGGGTGCCCCGGTGATCGAAGGCTGACCGAGCGCTTGCCCGGGACTCGACTGCAAGGTTTCCTTGCCAGCACCTTCTTCTGGACTTGCCCCGAAATGGCCAGTACCCTTTTCCGCCTGTCTTCAACCATATCGACATTCCGATGCACCATCTTCGACTGATCGTTGCCGCATGGATTCTTCTGGCAATGTCTTCCGCCGCGGCCGAAATGGTCTACATCCAGGCCGGCCACCTGCTTGATGTTGACAGCGGCGAGCGGCGCCCGGCGCAGGCTATCCTGATCGAGGACGGTCGCATCGTTCAGGTAGGGCCGGCGACCGAGCTGCCGCCGCCCGAAGACGCCCGCATCGTCAACCTTGCGGGACTGACGGTTCTGCCCGGACTCAGCGACGCCCACGTCCACCTGACCAGCAACCACGACCAGCACGGCTTCCGCCGCCTGGCGGCCTCGATTCCTCGCCAGGCACTGACCGGTGCCCACAACGCGCGCATCACCCTGGAAGCCGGTTTCACCACCGTGCGCAACGTCGGCGCGCCGGGCTTCACCGACGTGGCCCTGCGCGACGCGATTGCCGACGGCGAACTTCCGGGACCACGCCTGATCGTGTCCGGCCCGCCGGTCGGCATCACCGGCGGCCACTGCTCCGACAACAACCTGTTGCCGCCGCAGTTCAACGCCGTCGGCGAAGGCGTGGCCGACGGACCCTGGGCCGTACGCCAGGCGGTTCGGCGCAACGTGAAATACGACGTCGACATGATCAAGACCTGCTCCACCGGCGGCGTGCTGTCGCGCGGCACCCAGGTCGGCGCGCCGCAATACACGCTGGAAGAACTCGAAGCCCTGGTCGACGAGGCCCACATGCACGGTCGCACCGTGGCCTCGCACGCGCACGGCACCCTGGGCATCAACAATGCCATCCGCGCCGGGGTGGACTCGGTCGAACACGCCAGCTTCATCGACGCCGAAGGCATCCGCCTGGCCCGAGAAAAGGGCACGATCCTGGTCATGGATATCTACGTGACCGAGTTCATTCTGGGCGTTGGCGAGGAAGCCGGCATCCTGCCCGAGTCGCTGGACAAGGAGCGCCAGACCGGCACCAGGCAGCGCGAGAGCTTCACCCGGGCACTCGAGGCCGGCGTGGCCCTGGGCTTCGGCACCGACGCCGGTGTTTTTCCCCATGGAACCAACGCCAGACAGCTCTCGCGCATGGTCGAATTCGGCATGACGCCGCTGCAGGCCATCCAGTCCGCCACCCTGGTCAACGCCCGTCTGTTCGGCCTGGAAGACGAAATCGGCCGCATCGCACCGGGCTTTCGCGCCGACCTGATTGCCGTGGCCGACAACCCGCTTGAGGACATCGAGACGCTGGAGCGGGTGGTGTTCGTCATGAAGGCCGGAACGGTCTACGTGCAGCCCTGAAAACTGCCCTGGCAGGCCCTTCTGTCATCGGCAACATCGCGACCCGGGTCTGCCTAATGCGGTAAAATCAAGGCGGGAGTCAAGCGGGCCTGAGGCCACTTGAGAATCAACATCAGCGCTTACGTTTGACTGAGGCAGATTCGCAGGAGGATGCCATGAGAGCGTATGTTCTGATCACCTTATCGGCCGGCTTGGCATTTGGCGCACCCGCAGACGTGCGCGAACTCTTCTTTCTCGATCCCAACGACATCACAGTGCGCTGCCCGGACGCAGCCATTGGTGCGCAAGGCTTGGTCAATGGCGTGCTCTACACCAAAAGAACGCGCGATCAGATCACGCCCGACAACGCCACCACCACATGCACTTCCGGCATTACCAACATGCGCTGGGTGTTCTCCAGCACCGACTTCAACGGAGACATCGCTAGCTGGGACACCAGTACCGTGACTGACATGCGCAATATGTTTCACCAGGCTAGCGCGTTCAATCAGCCCATCGCTGCATGGGATACCAGCCAGGTGACCGACATGGTTTCCATGTTCACAGGCGCCAGCGCTTTCAATCAGGATATTGGCAGTTGGGACACCGGTTCAGTTACGAATATGAGCCAAATGTTCCGTGGCGCTTCCTCCTTCAACGGTGACATTGGCGGCTGGAACGTCAGCTCGGTCACCCACATGACCGGAATGTTCCTTCAGGCCAGTGCCTTCAATCAGGACATCGGAGGCTGGGACGTCAGCTCGGTAGAATACCTGAGCGACATGTTTGGCTTTGCGACGTCATTCAATCAGGACATCGGAGGCTGGGATATCAGTGCTGCCCGCGACCTGTTTGGCATGTTCTGGTTTGCCACTTCCTTCAATCAGGACATCGGCGCGTGGAATACCAGCGCCGTCACCGACATGAGCGGCATGTTCGACCGGGCCAACGCCTTCAACCAGGACATTGGAGGCTGGGACACAAGCTCGGTCGAATCCATGGACACCATGTTTATCAATGCCATTTCGTTCAATCAGGATTTGAGCGGATGGTGTGTCTCGCTCATAGACGAAGTACCCTGGCTCTTTGATTTCGGCGCGGCCAGTTGGACCCTCCCGAGGCCGGTTTGGGGAACGTGCCCACCGCCCTCGGGCGATCAACTGTTCCGCGACCGGTTCGAGGCGGTTGCGGACTGATCCGGCCGGCGAGACTCGCTGCTGGTGCCAGCCAAAAGATTCTCGCCCCACTGATGCGGGCTTGTCTCTCGGGCAGACCCACCCCGCGCCGCGGCACCAACGCGGCATGGCTGCAATTCCGTCCGGCCAAGCAGTCCCCTATCCGCTGCAGGACTGCAGGGAAGTCGTCCAGCGCGTCTAATGCGTGCTGACGACTTCCCTCCTTGGCTGCTGTTGGGCGGTATTGGGGAGCTTATTGGCTCTCGAACCGGTCGCTGAAGATGAAGTCGCTGGGACTATCTTTCGCACGATATTCGCCGATGCCCGCGCTTGGCAAACCGCCGGCTAACAAGAAGTCCCCGCCTGCAAACAGCGCACCACCGTACAACGTCAGCGCTCGAACCGTATTGTTGACCCCGGCCCCGGCTGGACCTGCCAGAGGGGACCAGTTCTCCCCGTCCCAGCGGGCGATGCGGTTGACCGTCACCCCGCCGGCTTCAGTGAACATGCCGCCGGCGATCAGCGCGCCGTCGTGGACCGTCAGCGCATCAACTTGGCTGTTGACCCCTATTCCACCAGGGCCGGACAGCGACGACCAGTCCGCGCCGTCCCAGCGGGCGACGCGGTTCGCCGTCACCCCGCCGGCTTCTGTGAAAAAGCCGCCGGCGATCAGCGCGCCGTCGTAGACCGTCAGCGCATAGACCGCGCCGTTGACCCCCGTTCCGTCAGGTCCGGCCAGCGGCGACCATTCCGCGCCATCCCAGCGGGCAACGCGGTTGAACATCACCCCGCCGTCTTCGGTGAAGGCGCCGCCCGCGATCAGCGCGCCGTCGTACAACGTCAACGCGTTGACTGGGCCGTTGAGCACCGTCCCGTTGGGTCCGATCAGCGGCGACCATTCCGCGCCGTCCCAGCGGGCGATGCTGCGCACCATCACCCCACCGGCTTGGTTGAACCCTCCGCCTGCGATCAGCGCGCCCTCGTAGACCGTCAGCGCAAAGACCTGGTTGTTGACCCCCGTCCCGTCGGGTCCGGACAGCGGCGACCATTCCGCACCGTCCCAGCGGGCGATGCGATTGACCGTCAGCCCACCGGCCTGGTTGAACTGTCCGGCTGCGATCAGCGCGCCGTCGTAGACCGTCAGCGCCGAGACCCTGCCGTTGACACCGTTGCCGTTGGGGCCTTCCAGCGGCAACCAGCCCGTACCGTTCCAGCGCGCAATGCGGTTCACCGTTACCCCGCCGGCCTGGGTAAAGAGGCCGCCGGCGATCAGCGCGCCGTCATACACCGTCAGAGCGAAAACCTGATTGTTGACTCCTGTCCCACTGGGGCCGACTAGCGGCGACCAGTCATCGCCATCCCAGCGGGCAATACGATTCACCGTCACCCCGCCGGCTTCGGTGAAGAAGCCGCCGGCCATCAGCGCGCCGTCATACACCGTCAGCGCACGGATCGTGCTGCTGGCCCCGATCCCGTCAGGGCCTGCCAGCGGCGACCAGTTCTCCCCGTCCCAGCGAGCAATGAAGTTCACTGTCACCCCGCCCGCTTCAGCAAATTGGCCGCCTGCGATCAGAGCGCCATAGTAGACGGTCAGCGCAGAGACATTGCCGTTGACCCCGATCCCGTCAGGGCCTGCCAGCGGCAACCAGTTCTCCCCGTCCCAGCGAGCGATTGAGTTCACTGTCACCCCGCCCGCTTCAGTAAATCCGCCGCCTGCTATCAGCGCGTCGTCGTAGACAGTCAGCGCCTGGACTGCGGCGTTGACTCCCGTGCCGGCCGGGCCGGCCAGCGGCGACCAGTCCACACCGTCCCAGCGGGCGATGCGATTCACCGTCACCCCGCCGGCTTCGGCGAAGAAGCCGCCTGCGATCAGCGCGTCGTCGTAGACCGTTAGCGCATAGACCTCCCCGGTGACCCCCGTTCCGTCAGGTCCGGCCAGTGACGACCATTCCGCGCCGTCCCAGCGGGCGACACGGTTCACCGTCACCCCGCCGGCTTGGGTGAACCAGCCGCCGGCGATCAGTGCACCGTCGTAGACCGTCAGAGCCAAAACCTGATGGTTGACTCCTGTGCCGCTGGGGCCGGCCAATGGTGCCCAGCTCTGGCCATCCCAACGGGCGATGCTGAGAAC
>SKOF01000333.1 GCA_007120155.1 Thioalkalivibrio sp.
CGAGCGTTGTGGAAGAAGTACAGGCCGAAGTCGAACAGGGCGCCCGGGATGGGTTTGCCGTTCACGGCCATGTGCTTTTCCGGCAGGTGCCAACCGCGGGGGCGCACGATCAGCACGGCGGTCTCGTCGTTGAGGCGGTAGTCCTTGCCTTCCGGCGAGGTGAAGTCGATGGTGCGGTTGACCGCGTCGCGTAGATTGACCTGACCCTCCAGACAATTGCGCCAGGTGGGGGAGTGGGCGTCCTCCAGGCACGCCATGAAGCATTTGGCCCCGCTGTTGAGTGCGTTGATCAGCATCTTGCGGTCGGTGGGACCGGTGATCTCCACGCGCCGGTCCAGGAGGTCCTCGGGGATGGGCGCCACGGTCCAGTCGGATTCGCGGATCTCGCGGGTCTCCGGGAGGAAGTCCGGCAATTCGCCCGCATCGAAGCGGGCCTGACGCTCGCGGCGTGTCTGCAGCAGGCCGTCCACCCGCTCGGCAAAGCGATCGTGCAGCGATGCCAGGAATTCCACCGCCTCGGGCGTGAGCAGGTTCTCGAAGCCCTCGATGGGGCCGTTGAACGCGACGGCGTCGCTGTGGTTCGGCATGGTCGTCTCCTCCTGTGGCGTGCCCCGGGGTCGGGGTGTGCTCTGAGCGCTGCGGGCTCGGCGGTCGGGCCGCCGGGGTCTGTGTGGCCCTACGGTAGAAAACTGCGTAGTATTTGACTAGGTTATTAACTAAATAATAAATATTAAATTCCACAATGAGACCGTGAGGTCTCGTGGCACCGGTGGCATTCACTATAGGTTTAGTCCATGGCCCGCAACAATCCACTCGCTGCGACGCCCAACCGGCTGCGACAGCTGCGCGCGTTCTGCCAGGCGGCACAGACAGGCAGCATCTCCAAGGCTGCGGAGCGCCTGTGTGTCAGCCAGCCCTCCGTGTCCCTGCTGATCAAGGCCCTGGAAAAGGATCTGGGTGTGCTCCTGTTCGATCGCCGGGGCCCCCGCATCGATCTGACCGCGGCGGGTCAGGTGCTGCTGGAGACCAGCCTGCCGCTGGTGGAGGGCATGGACCACCTGCCCGAGGTGTTCGCCGCGCGCCTGGGCGAGGTGGGTCAGGGGGCGCTGGATCTGGCGGCCGGCGAATCCACCATCCTCTATCTCCTGCCGGATTACGTGAAACGCTTCAGCGAGCGCTATCCGAACGTGAAACTGCACATGCACAACGTCACGGGTCGCGACGGTCTGAAGATGCTGCGCGCCGGCGAGGTGGATTTTGCCGTGGGTTCCATGATCGATGTGCCCGATGACATGAGCTATCACCCCATCTTCACCTACGAGCCCATGCTGATCACTTCGCTGGACCATCCACTGGCGCACAAGAAGAAGGTGACCCTGGATGAGGTGGCGCCCTGCGGACTGATCCTGCCGCCACGCCACCTTTCCACCTGGCAGATCGTGGATCTCGTGTTTCATCAGCACGGCCTGAGTTATCACGTGGTTCTGGAGGCCGGCGGCTGGGAGGTGATCAAGAAGTTCGTGGAGCTGGGCCTGGGCGTGTCTATCGTCACGAGTATCTGCCTGACCGGACAGGAGAAACTGGCGGCCATCCCGTTGAGCGAGTATTTCCCCAGGCGCACCTATGGCGTCGTGATGCGCAAGGGCAAGTTCCTGTCGCCGCAGGCCTGTTCCTTCCTGGAACTGATGGATCCGGATTTTCCCCGTGACCCGGATGGCGCCCGGGCGCGGCCGCAGGCCGGCAGCCGGATCGCCGATGCCGTCGAAGGGCGGGTGGATTTCACGGGCCATGACCGCTCGCTGCCGTGAGGCCGGCAGGGGCGGGAGTTGACGCTTCCTCCGCCTTCGGCTATGTGAATGCTCGACAGGGCTCTCCTGTTGTCCGGGCGTTCGAAAGAATGCGCAACGGGGCCATGATGAAGCTGTATGTGCGCAAGCGCGGAAAGCCGTTGGGTGAACTGGATCTGTCCGACGGGGTCACCACCATCGGTCGGAGGCCGGACAACGACATCGTGCTGAGTGATCGGGCCGTGAGCGGCCGGCACGCGCGTATCGAATTGACCGGGGGCGAGGTCACGATCCAGGATCTCGATAGCACCAACGGCACCTTCGTCAACGGCAGGCGCGTGACCACGCATTCGCTGCGGGACGGAGACATGATCGCCATCGGCAACTATCGCCTGGGCTTCGGCAGGGGCGAGGTCGTCGTGCAGGATTCGGGCCCGCCCACGCAGATCCTCCGGGTCGACCGCCCGGGTATGCCGCCGGGGTTGGCGGATGAGCATTGCACCCGGCGGATCAGGCAGTTGCGGGCCGCCGCCCGCCATGCCGGGCAGGCGGCGGATCGCCCGATGGCCCTGCGCATCATGAGCGGCTGCAACCAGGGCCGGCAACTGGACCTGCTGGGGCCGGTGACCGCCCTCGGTGAGCCCGGGCAGGAAGTGGTAGTGTTCCTGCGCAGTGGCAATGAACTCTCCATCCGGCAGGTACAGGGTGACCCGGGCCGCGTACGGGTGAACGACGTCGCACTCGAAGCCGAAGCAGTACCGCTCAGGCACAACGACGTGATTCATGTGGGCGACCTGCGCATACTGATGGTCGTTGGAGCGGACCCGACGGATGCCCATACCGGGCTATGGACCCTGGAGTGAGGAAGAGCATGCGAGGCATTGTTCCCCCCGATCCCGAGACCGACGTCTCCGCCGCACATCATGCGCTGGTCTACATGCCCGGCCGTACCCGAAAGCGCTTTCCCGCCGGGTGTGTGCGATTGATGGATTCAGCGGAGGCGGCCGTCGCGGCGGCGGACCCGCAGGGAAAATGGTTCCCCGCCCGGGTGCTTGGCCCGTCCAAATCGTCGGAGGGGCAGTACCTCTTCTATCTGCTGGATTGGCTCGAGTGACAGGCGCGAGGTGAGCGCGTTGGTGCCGGATGGCCGGCACCGGGCGGCGGTACGGACGGATCAGACCGGGAGTGCATCATGCGTAACAAGCCGGGCTTTACCGGCGGCCGCAACATCGCCATGAAGGTGCCGCCCCATCTCTACGACGCCACCATCCGGTTCTATCGGGACGTGGCCGGCCTGCCGATCATCGAACAACTGGCCCCGTCGGTGGTGTTTCAGTTCGGCGCCAGCCGGCTCTGGATCGATTCGGTGGACGGGCTCAGCCAGGCGGAGGTGTGGCTGGAACTCAATACCGACAATGTCGCGGCTGCCACGTCGGCATTGCAGGCTTCCGGCGTGGTTCGGAGGGACGAGATCGAGGCGCTGCCCGAGGGTTTCGAGGGGTTCTGGATCTCGAGTCCGGCCTCCATCATCCACCTGGTGTGCCGCGACACCGACACCGGATAGCTGCCCCGGGGCCGGGGGTTCCCTGAGGGCGGCGTATCCACCACAATGGCCCCTCGATTCAATTTTCGAGGACAAGATTCCATGGCCATGGCAAGCGCACGACACATCCTGGTGGATTCCGAAGACCTGTGCAACGAACTGAAAACGCGCATTGAAGGGGGCGAGGATTTTGCCGCCTTGGCCAGTGAGTACTCCTCCTGTCCTTCCGGGAAGCAGGGAGGTGAGCTGGGTTCCTTCGGGCGCGGACAGATGGTGCCCGAGTTCGACCAGGTGGTGTTCTCCGCACCGGTGAACCAGGTGCAGGGGCCGGTCAGGACCCAGTTCGGCTACCACCTGCTTGAGGTGACCTCACGCCAGGACTGATCCTGAAGACGTATCCAAAGGGGCCCGGTCGGCGCATGTTCGGCCGGGCCCCTTGGGTTGCGGCTCCGTGTCGTCAGGCCAGCCGGTCCCGGGGCTCGCGCCCGGCGACGATGGCGTCGAGATTGTCCAGCGCCCGGAACCCCATGGCGTCGCGGGTTTCCCGGGTGGCGCTGCCGATGTGGGGGAGCAGGAAGGTGTTGTCCAGTGTCCGGTAGCGCGGATCGATGTTTGGTTCGTTGTTGAACACGTCGAGTCCCGCGGCGAACAATCGGCCCGAGCGCAGGGCGGCAATGAGGGCATCATCATCCACGACGGCGCCGCGGGCGGTGTTGATCACCACCGCCGAATTCGGGAGCAACGCGATGCGTGCCTCGTCGAGCAGGTGGTGTGTCTCCGGCGTGGCCGGGCAATGGATGGAGAGAAAGTCGCAGTGGGGCAGCAGCGCCTCCACGCTCTCGTGATATGTGGCCCCGGCCTCGAGTTCCGG
The DNA here is from genome assembly GCA_007120155.1 of Thioalkalivibrio sp. GTDB lineage: Bacteria > Pseudomonadota > Gammaproteobacteria > Ectothiorhodospirales > Ectothiorhodospiraceae > Thioalkalivibrio_A. The sequence goes on from SKOF01000333.1 coordinate 4,202, forward strand.
GGCAAGGCGGTGGCGGTTGTAGTAGTGGATCTCCATGTCGAAACCCCGTGCGCGCCGGGCCATGATCCGGCCCACCCGCCCCATGCCGAGGATGCCGAGACGCTTGCCGGTGACCTGAACGCCCAGTTGATGGATGGCACTCCATTCGGCCCAAGTGTCGGTGCGGATCTCGCGTTCGCCCTCGAAGGCCCGGCGGGCGGCGCCCAGCAGCAGCAGCATCGCCACCTCCGCCGTCGCGTCGCTGAGGACCTCCGGCGTGTTGGTGACGATGATCCCGCGTGCCTTTGCGGCCGCCAGATCGATGTGGTCGTATCCCACGGAATAGCTGCAGATGGCGCGGACGGTGTCAGGCAGACGGGCGATCACCCCGGCGTCGAGCTTTTCCGTATGGCAGGGCATGATGGCAAAGGCGCCGGCGGCGAGATCGACGAGCTCATCGGCAGGGTAGACCCTGTCATCCCTGTTGAAGCGCGCCTCGTAGTCACGCGCCAGGCGTTCCTCCACGGCCCGTGGGAGTTTGCGGGTCACCAGAACGGCCGGTCTGTCGGTCATGATCCTTGAGCTCCTTGACGAGGACGGGTTTGACCCATCATAGACCGATCGGGAACTATTGTTCACCGGGCCCGCGGTCGGGGGATCGCCGAGGCACCATCATTCCTTTACATTCCGGAAGCCTCCATGCAGCCACTGACTCTTGAACAGGCGAACAGATTGATCGAAGCGGCCCTTGCCAGGGCGCGCGAACTGTCCCTGCCACCCATCGCGGTTGCCGTGCTCGACGACGGCGGACACCTCAAGGCCCTGCAGCGCGAGGACGGGGTGTCCTTCCTGCGCGTGCGCATCTGCCAGGCAAAGGCCTGGGGTGCGCTGGGTATGGCGGTGGACTCCCGGCGCATCGCGGAGCGCTACGAGCAGGGCGGTCTTCAGCAAGGCTTCATCGACGGGCTGAACGCCATGAGTGGCGGCCGGGTCGTGCCATTGCCCGGCGGCGTGCTGATCCACGATCAGGCAGGCCGGATCCTGGGGGCCGTGGGCATCGCCGGCGCCGCATCCGATGACGATGAAACCTGTGCCCGTGCGGGCATCGAGGCCGCCGGCCTGAAGTAGGCCGCTAGCTGTGATCTCTCAATAGGTTGTTCATTCGGAGCCTACCCGGAAAACTGGAGGTGCGAACCAAACCAACCCTCCAGGAGGCCCGAA
>SKOF01000177.1 GCA_007120155.1 Thioalkalivibrio sp.
ATGCCGAAGTTCCGGCGCATCACCGGATGCATGTACTGGAATCCGTCCGGACACCCGGACTCGATGGGGGAACGCATTTCCTGTGCCTGTGCCATGTTCTGCTCCAGCCTTGCTAGCGATTACGGAGGGGGCGAGTCGAGATGACGCCGGCCTAGTGGCCGGCCGTCGCCTGCTGCCGTTGTTCCATCTTGCGACGCAGGTGCTCTTCCGCAGCCTCGTCGAAGCCGTCGAGACGGACGTAGGAGCTCTGGCGCGGGTGGTTGATCATGTTCGGATCGGCGTCGATGCCCAGTTCCTTCAGGAAGTTCATCAGGCCGATGCGTTCGATCATCTCGCCGCAACGCTCGTGCTCCAGACCGTTCTCGGCCCAGAAATCGATGATGTTCTCGGCCAGCTCGGTGAGCTGGGCGTAATCCTCGTCGGTGTCCAGCTTCATGAACGGCACGATGACGGTGCCCATCAGGTCGCCGATCTTCAGGGTGCGCTTGCCGCCGAGCAGGATGCTGACGCCGCGGTCGTCACCCGGAGACAGGGCGGTGTGCATCACGTTCAGGCAATGCATGCAGCGCACGCAGTTCTTGTCGTCGACTTCCAGGGTGTCGTCGTCATGCAGCGTCATGCAGCGGGTCGGGCAACGCGTGGTGACGTTGTCGATGACCTCGGCGCGGCCTTTCTCCTGGATGAATTCCTTCACCTTGGCCTGGTCGATCTTCATCGCGTCGCGCCAGGTGCCGATCACCGCGAAGTCGGAACGCTCGATCGCGTTCACGCAGTCGTTCGGGCAGCCGGATACCTTGAACTTGAACTTGTACGGCAGCGACGGGCGATGCACGTCGTCGGTGAACCGGTTCAGCAGGGTGCGGTGAATGCGCTGCTCGTTGGCGCAGGACTGTTCGCAACGCGCCGCGCCCACGCAGGACATACCGGTACGCACGCAGGGGCCGGCACCGCCGAGGTCGAAACCGTATTCATTGATCTCGTCGAAGAACTTCTGGGTGTTCTCGGTATTCACCCCGATGAACATCGCGTTGCCGGTCTGGCCGTGGAAGGTGACCAGGCCGGAGCCGTACTTCTCCCAGGAGTTCGCGAGCTTGCGCAGCATGTCGGTGGTGTAGAAATTGCCGGCCGGCGGCTGGACGCGCACCGTGTGGAATTCCTTGGAATTCGGGAACGCGTTGCCGACTTCCGAGAAGCGCGGGATGATCCCGGAGCCATAGCCGAATACCGATACCGTGCCGCCCTTCCAGTAGCCCTTGCGGGTCTCGTAGGAATGCTCGAGCTGGCCCAGCAGGTCATTGCTGATGCCCTGGATGCGGTCGTCGGGGTGCTTGTCCCGCAGGCTCTTGATGCCCGAGATGAAGCTCGGCCAGGGGCCGTTCTCGAGTTCGTCGAGCATGGGAGTGGGGTGATGATTCTTGGCCATGACAATCTCCTAGCAGGGTGTCGCGTGCGTTGGGGTCACGTGCCGGGAACGCAATCCACACCAGTGGCCGTTACCAGATCCAGCACCGATCCCTGTCCGAGGTCTTTTTTCGGGATGCCGACGCTTTCAGTGGGCGCAGGCCCCGTCCTTCTTCTGGAGACTTTAGGCCGGCGCAAAGGCACTGGACATCCTGCTGTTGGGGTGTATGGGGGGAGGGGGGTATATCCCCGTGGGTATAGGGGAAAGGCCCTCGGGGGCCCGCGGGGGCGGACGTCGGAGGATGGAAACACTTGTGCCAACGCGCTTCGGACGGTTGCCGGGGCTACCCCGAAAGGAGTGTTGTGGGTCGGCGGGGCCGCACTACACTGGAAATCTTCAATGCATGTGTGCGGCCAGGGGCGGAGACAGTGGACCGATGAATGCCATTGCCCGGGAGACAGCGGCGACCTCGCCGTTTGATCTGCAGGCCGGCGACGCGTGGCACGCCTGGCGCGCCGCCCGCCTGGAGCGCGGCATGCCCGCGCCCGATGCCCTTTGTGTGCCGCTGACCGATGCGGCGCGGCCCACGGCGGGCGAGCTGGCGGCGCTGCGCGAACGCATCCGCTGTCACAACCTCGTCTTCTACCGTTGTGGCCCGTCCGCCCGCGAGCTGGACCGGCGTGGCTTCGCGGACCTCTGCGGTGCCCTGGGATTCGACCGGCCGGACCCGCACGAATGCGCCGACGAGGATGGCATCAGCGCATTGCAGGTCTGCGGCGCGGGCCGTCGGGCGGGGTATGTTCCGTATACCGATCGCCCGCTGAGCTGGCACTGCGACGGCTACTACAACCCACCGGAACGGCGCATCCGCGCGATGTTGCTGCACTGCGTCGCCGATGCCCGGGAGGGCGGCGAGAATCTGTTCCTTGACCCGGAGCTGCTGTACATCCGCCTGCGCGACGAGAATCCCGACTGGATCGAGGCACTGAGCGACTCGCGCGCCCTGACCATTCCCGCCAACGTGGAACATGGCGTGACCCTGCGCGCGGCAGCGACCGGCCCGGTGTTCAGCGTGGACCCGGTGTCCGGACAGTTGCACATGCGCTACACCGCGCGCACCCGCAGTATCGAGTGGCGCGACGAACCGGTAACCCGCGCGGCCGCTCAGCGCATCCGCGAGATCCTGACCGAGGAGGGCCCGGGGGTGCTGCGCCATCGCCTGGCCCCGGGCGAGGGCGTGATCTGCAATAACGTGCTGCATGCGCGCACCGGGTTCACGGACGATCCAGGCGCCACCGGGCACCGACGCCTGCTCTACCGGGCGCGTTTTCCGCAGCGCGTACCCGGCACCTGAACCACTGACCCGAGGAGACCGGCATGTTGTGGTTGAGCGAGTTGTTGATGCGTGAGCAGGACCAGTTGCAGTCCTTCGAGGCGTTGCTGGAGCGAGTGCGCCAGCATGCCCGCGAGGGCGAGCATTTTCTGAGTTCGGACGTGAAACCGCCGTTTCCGGATACCCCGCCCGACTGGGAAGACCGTATCGAGGCGGCCTTCACCTCTCCGCTGGACTAGCGCCATGTTCTGGGACGACACCCCCGGCGGGGCACTGACGCAGGCCGACGACATGGTGGATGTCGCGTTCCGCGTGCAGTGTCGCGAGCTGCCGCTGGATCACGCGCACGGCCTGTCGTGTGTGGTCTGCGCCGCGCTGCCCTGGTTGCGCGACGAGGCCCATGCCGGCATCCATCTGATCCACGGCGCCGAGTCCGGCAATGGCTGGACCCGTCCGGATCAGTCCGCTGCCGGTTTCATGCCGCTGTCGCGGCGCGCCCGCCTGCGCTTGCGGCTGCCCCGGGCGCGTCTGGAGGACGTGCGGCACCTCGAAGGGGAGCGCCTGGACCTGGGGTCGGTGGCACTGGAACTCGGAGCGTTCTCGGTATTGCCTCTGCGGGCCCAGCCGGCACTGATGGCGCGCTACGTGGTGGCGCGTGCAGACCAGGACGAAACCGCTTTTCTGCGCGAGGTGGCGGAGGATCTGCGGGCCCTGGAGGTGCCGGTGTCGAAGCTGCTGTGCGGGCGCAGCCACGAATTGCACACCCCGGACGGCGCGCTGTTCACTCGCCGCCTGCTGGTGGCCGACCTGGACCCGGCTGCCTCGCTGCGGTTACAGCACGAGGGCCTGGGGCCGGGCCGATTGATGGGTTGCGGGCTGTTCAACGGCCACAAGGATGTTGCGCCGGTGCATTCGACGCCGAGGATGATGTAGTGGCGAGGGTCGCCCGCTCCTACCTCTTAAGGGGGGTAAGCGGTGCCGGATGCCGGTGCTATATTGCGATCGGACCCTTGCCAAATGTCCGGATGGAGGTTGCGAGATGAGCAACAAGCAGGAAAAGATCAAGAAGCTGCTGGAGATGCAGAGGAAATTCATCGAATACGAGCATGCCCATGGCGTGACCCCGGAGGAATATTACCTCGCGGAGGATGGACACCCGCTGCACAACTACCGCCAGGAATTTCGCGACGTCGCGATGGACCTGGTCGACATGGCGCACGAAGAGAAGGGCTCCCACCGCTAGGGAGACGCTGATCAATTCGCACGCTCGCGTCCCGCGAGCGTGACGGGCCCGCGAGATGTCCATGACTCAGGCGGCCGTTCGACAAAACCCGCAACCCGACTGGGCCGCGCTCGCCCCGTTGCAGGCCGAGCTGGACCGTCACCCAGTCTATGGTCTGCGTGATCTGCATGACCTGCATGGGTTCATGGAAAGTCACGTCTATCCGGTCTGGGACTTCATGTCCCTGATCAAATATCTCCAGCAGCAGGTGGCTCCGGTACGCTGGCCCTGGGGTCCGGGGCCGGACGCCGGGGTGTGCCGCTTCATCAACGAGCTGGTACTGGAGGAGGAGTCGGACCGCATTCCCGGGCCCGACGGCCAGGATCGCTTTCTGAGCCATTTCGAGTTGTATTGCGCGGCCATGGCCGAGGTCGGCGCGGACCCGGAGCCGGCGCGCCGGTTCGTCGCCCTGGCCACTACCCGGGGGGTCGATGCGGCGCTGGATGCGGGGATTGCGCCGGAGCCCGCGGCGCGCTTCGTACGGCGTACCTTCGAGCGCATTGAGCGCGGCCGTCCGCACGAGGTCGCCGCCGCGCTGGCCCTGGGCCGCGAGCACGTGATCCCGGGGATGTTCCGCCAGTTCCTGGCGCGCATGCAGGTTGATGCACGTGCCGCGCCGATGTTCCATTTCTACCTGCAACGCCACATCCATCTCGACGAGGACTTTCACGGGCCGCTATCGCTGCGCCTGGTCGAGGCGCTGTGCGGCGAGGACCCGGCGAAGATCGCCGAGGCACAGGAGGCGGCGCGGGCCGCGATCCAGGATCGTCTGGACCTGTGGGACGGCGTATGCGCGCGCCTGGGGCTGCCGGGATGAGCCTGCGCCTGCGCAATCGCTGGACGCAGGGCGAGCGTCCACGCAGTCTGGAGGATATCGCCAGTGCGGCGGCCTCGAACGCCTGGCGGGCCGCCTGTAACGGGGTGCTCAACCTGGAAAACGAGGACTTCGAGACGCGTACCCAGGATCAACGCCTGGAGCTGATTCAGGAATTCGTGATCTTTCTGCTGCACCTGGCGGATCGTCGGGTCAGCGAGCGCTTTTCGCAGGAAGAACGGATCCGCTTCGTGACCGGGATGGCGTTGCGCCTGGCCGGGCTGCTGGAGGAGAACCTGGCCGAGTTGAAGGCCGGTCCCGACCGGGTGCCGGCGCCGGTGGACGGGGTACGCGAGGCGTTTGTCGACAAGGTGAACGCACGCAGTGACGAATACGCCGAGTGTCGCTACAGCGCGGAGGAAGGCCCCGGTTTCAGCCTGTGGCGCTCGTTCGCCGCGCGGATCAGCGAGGCCCTGGGACCGGGCAACCGGCAGTGGGCGATCGACCAGGTGATGGCGATTGACGGCCCGGAAGCGGTCGAGGCCTTTGACTCGGCCCTGGAATC
>SKOF01000521.1 GCA_007120155.1 Thioalkalivibrio sp.
CTAAATAACTAAAATGCCAACCCTGACACTTAATTCCTTTAAATGTATGATATGTATTTTTTGCACCCCTTATTTTTTGTGGGGTCGTTTTATCCAAAAACGATTTTCTTGTAAACACACTTCCATACCATTTATAATCAAACACATAATTCATATAATAATATGATAATCTTTGTATGGATACTTTTGGTCTGAATGCTTTATCTGGTTTGTATAATGGTATTAGGTCTTTATGTGGCATTTCATCCACATCGCTTATAATTATCACATCATCGTCTTTTGCTGTCGCAAGTCCATTTACAATATGGTTTCGTTGCTGGTTTTCCAATTTCCAATAGTCATCATCTGGATTGTATTCTTTTGCGGGTTCAAAATTTAAATTTTCTATGTTTAACTCTGCTTTTACGTGAATGATTTTATGATTAAAATCTTTAAACCTTTCCCTATTTTCTTCATAATGATATGGTTTTGGTTTACCTGAATGTGTTTTATCTGCTTCTACCAAAACAAAATGGTCCACCACATCATTGAGGTAATTTAACCTTATTTCTAAAAGGTCTAATTCATTAAAAAAAGTAAAACAATCAAAAACTTTCATTTATGTAACTTTCAACATTGGGTTTTCTATCGTATTGATGAACCACTTTTGGACATCTATCATATAAATATATAGTGTCCAATTTTATTTTTATATTATCTGGGTTTGTTAATCCAATTGTTGCCACCCAGTCACCATTTTCTTTAATTTCAAAACCACTAAAACTTTCACTTTCATTATACACAATCCAATTGTGAATACCTTGGTCAATACCTGTTATTTTATATGACCACTTGTCCAAGTTTTTTATGAAATGACACATCCTTTCAAGATATTTTACAATATTGTCATAACTACCAATGATTGTTCCTGAACATATGATTTTTTTGGTTTTTAATCTGTCCAAAATCGAAGTGTCAAATACTGCTTCAATCCACCTTTTCATATAAGGGTTTTTACCAATAACACCATCTTCTTCAAAGCACCACAAAAACTCGTTTGCGAACAACCCATCAAATAAGTTTTCCAAAAACACCACATCACGAACATCTGTCAAAAATATATTCTTATACCTGTTTTCTTTTAAAAATTCTAAATATTTAAAATAGCGAGTGTTATTAATACTTGCCCCTTTAACATATGTTTCGTCACAAACCAAATAATTAATATTATATTCTTTTAAAAATTCTTTTGTTTCACCTTCAGCATCAATGTTTTTATAAACCAATAAAAAGACATCATCCACTTTATTGTGTTTTCTAAATGATTTAACAAAAGTTTTAATGTCTTTTGGTCTATAACCAATTGCCGCTCCTAGTACTAAATTTTTCACTTTATAGACTTAAATTTATTTATCCAATAATTTAATGTTAATTTTTTATAATTAAATGATTTATTTTTAAAATCATTAATAGTTTTATTTAATAATTCTTCTGTTATATCAATCCACTCGTCCACAATCAAAACAGGAAGTTCGTCATATAAATAATCAATATTTGATTTTTTGACAACAGGTATGCAACCCAAAACCAATGCTTCCCAAGTTCTATGACAATCCAAACCTATTCCGTGTGGACTTATAATAAAAGCATATTCAGATTGATTTTTCCAAGTGGTTAAACGGTCAACAGGTGTTTCTTCATAATAAACCAATTCTTCTGGTATCGACTCATATGCTTCAACCCTATCTGGCGTCATTGAAACTAAAAAAGTGGAATAACAAATCGGTTTTCTTTCCCAAAAAGGTTTTGATTTATCTTTTATGTTAATTAATAATTCTTCTTGCTCTGATGGTGGTATCATTTTACCCCAAAACATTTCTTGCGTTGCCATTGTATGATAATCCAAACCAAGTGGTATTATAGAAACCTTTTTATGATTTTTTCCGTTCCAATTTTGACAAAGCCAATGTTTTAAATATGGGTTATTTAAAAAATCGTTTAATTCATTTTCTGTTTTAAATATATCGTATGGTATATCTTCAGTGCAATCACCAGAAACCAATACAAAATCAAAATTAATATCACTTAACACATTTTCAATAAAATCGGGTATAGCACTGCTGCATACATATATAGATGGTGTTTTAACATCTTTTATTGTAGTTAATGGTGGATAATTAATAAGTTTACGAATACCTGATTGTGGATGTATTGAGTGATAATTACAAGATTTTAATATACCACGACTACTGACATATTTATTATCCTTTTCTGATGCTACCCTTTCTTTTTGTTCTATTTGTTTTATCAATCCGTGTTTTTTGATTTTATCAATTACCATATCGGATGTTATACTTTTTGTGCATTCAAATTCACGTTCAGTTCCACCGTGTTCTGGACAACACTCTTTATTTCTTGCAAAGTTTATGTCGTGACGATGCCAACATCCGTGACAAACATCTGTGTTTATAACTCTTATGTTTTGAAATTCATTAAATATATCAGTAAATCCGCTTATCATTACAACACGTTTTCCTGTTGCCCATGCTAACCAACTTAAACCACTAGTTATTCCAATAAAAAATTCACTATGGTTTATTTGATTTATTCTGTCCGAAATTGGTTTGTCGCCCGTCCAATCCAATACACCCTTTAATTCTGTGGGTTCTTTGCTTATTGCAGCGACCTGGTATCCTCGCCCTTTTAACCAATTCACCAATTCTTGCCATCCATTTGGGTTATTCCACATTTTTGCCCGTCCGTGATTTGAATGTTCGGAAATTGTTACATACTTTTCTTCAATAGGTCGCCCACCATTTGGAATGGTTATTTTGGGTTTTAATTCCATTGGGTGTAATCCCAATATATCACTTGATAATTGTTGCAATGGTATTTTTCGTGGATTTTTTGGTGAGTTTATTCCTTGCCTTATTGGAATTCCACTTTCACTTGGAAATTCAACACTTTCCCACGTTTCATTCATTGAAATGAAATATCTTGCTGTTATATTTTCGTTTAATCTATTGTGACCTGCTTTGGGTTCAATAAAATTAATATCAGTATAATGTTCCTTAAATAAATGGTTATGATATGTTACACAATAAACATTACACTCGTGTTTTTTTCTGAATTCTTCCACATAAGGAAACCAAGCAATTGTATCACCAATTGCTGCTGTTATTAACACAACGAGAACGTTTTTACCACGTAAATCTAACGTATCATTATAAACACCCTTACCACCTTGTTTTATATTTACTTCCCACTCTTTATAATATTTTATTGGAACTGATGCAATTTTATCTGGTTCTAATACGTGGACAAATTTTAAGTCTGCAACATCATAAGAATTATTTTTTGGTGCTTTTATTTCTACTGAATAAGTTTTATCTGAATTATTTTGTATATAGACCCCATCCACATAACTTATAATTAGGTCTTTTGGTAAAACATTTTGTTTTTTGTTTGGTTTTTCTGGTTTCCAAGAATCTCTATCATACCCAAACATTTCAAATTGTTCTTTCAGATTTTTATATACAATATCTGCCGTTTCTTGGGTATATAGATCTCGCCAATCATCTTTTTTATTTTTTTCGTCCGTTTCTTTTGTGAAGTTTTCCAAAAGTGGAACAATAATACTATTAAAATTTGGAGGACGATTATCACGTATTTCAGGAATTGACATCAGGTCTTCTGCCAATTGCTCCATTTTAACATAATAATCTGGTGGGTGTATTTTTAAATATTCGTGATAATGTAGTTGGTCTAACCATATACGATGTGAGTCACGTTTTATGAAACCACGTTCAATCCATTGGTCGAAATCCATTTTATCTTCAAAAAGTTTATCACTTTCTTCATCGGTTAATGCAACCAATTTTTTTGATTTATATGCGGATGTAAATGCACTATCTGGTTCATCATCATTTACATTTTTTTTCTTTTCTTCTTTTGATTTATACCAATCAGGAGATAATTTTTCACGAAATATATTATGATATTTTAATAATGCAACGACCCTTGCATAAGGATTGCGAACACTACACATAATTTTTAATCCCTCATCTTCTTCTGGAAGAATGTCAAAATCGTGCGTATAATCACTACCAGGAACAAGTGGAAATACTATTTCAGGTTTATCCGTTTCTTTATAATCCGTATGTATCTTAAAATCATAGTGTTGGAGGAATTGATATGTTTGTCGAGTTGCGGTTCTTGATGGTGCTAACCATAACAAACCCAACTTTTCTGATATATTCCTAAAATGCGTGGTGTCTTTTTTGTGGTGTCTGGATTGTAACATAAAAACAATTTAAATATAACTACAAATATAAGAAAAAATTATGATATGACCAATTTTTGTTTTAACTTTTCTATTACCATTTCTGATGTTATTCTACTATTTAAATCCATTTTTTGATGTTTTTGGCAAACATCCAATTCCATTCCATATGGTTTATAAACTTTATCACAATCATCACATTTTGGTTTGTCCAAAATTCGTGTGTTTCCTGATTGAAATTCGTGAAGCTCAGAAGTCGCATTTGAAATCATAACAACTGGAACACCAATACCCCAAGCAAGCCAAGCCAATCCACTTGAAACACCAATAAAAAGGTCTGCGTGTTGTATATGATTTATTCGGTCTTTTAATGAATAATCATCACCAGTTAAATCAATAACCCCTTTTAACCTTGTCCGTTCTTTACTTATTACAATGACTTTATAACCATTTTGGTTTAACCAATCCACAACATCTTGCCAACCATCTTTTCTTGTCCACATTTTATTTCTACCACCATAATTGCTTGCATATTCACTTATTGCAACATAACGACCTGTTATTGGTGAAAGTAAATTACTACGTTCCAATTTAGGACGTATTTCTTTATATGGCAAACCAAGTCCATCTGCTGCTGCACGTTGTAGTGGTATATTAAATGGATTGTTTGGTATGTTTACCCCCATTCGGTTTTGTCCAACATCCATTTCTTGTTGATAAACAAACCAACCGATTTGATATATGGCATACGGTTCTTCACCCATTTTATTAAACATATCTTTAAAATAAGAAATTTTATCAGTTGAATGATAACCATCAATAAAATAAATATCTGGATATTCTGTCTTAAATAAATTATTATGAAATGTTACACAATGAACTTTACATTTATGTTTTTTACGAAACTCTTCTATATATGGAATCCAAGCCAGTGTATCACCAATGGCATTACTTACAAATGCAATTAAAACCGTCTTATCTTTTAAATCAAAACCGTAATTCAAAAGTAAATCATTTTCATCCCATATTTTTATCATCCAATTTTGATAATATAATATAGGAAGATGAACTTCATTATTTGCTGAAACCCATTCAGTAAAATCAACACCATCGGATTTTATTTCTACTTTA